>CAMLMI010000060.1 GCA_946480965.1 uncultured Verrucomicrobiales bacterium
GCCGGAGAAGAAGCGACGACGTTTCGGCGGGCGCATCCCGCTCCGGTGTAGGCCGGGCCGATGCTCCGGCCGGTTTGGGTTCATCGGCCTTGACCCCGAAGGCCGAGCGGATTGAATCCATGCCCACCATGAAACATCTGTTCCAAGCCCTCATCGCGTCCGCGTTGGTGCTGGCCGCCGGCGCGCTTCCCGCCGGAGCCGCCGACTACAAGCCCACCGTCGGCATCCAGACCTGGACGCTGCGCAACCTGAGCTTCGACCAGGTCGTGGCCTTCGCGAAGAAGCACGGGATCAAACAGCTCCAGATGATCGGCAACCACATGGATCCGAAGGCGCCGCTGGAGGAGACGAAACGCAAGAAGGCCATCCTCGATGAGGCCGGGTTGACGGTTTACACGTTCGGCGTGGCGGGCACATCGATGGACAAGGAGGAGAACCGGAAGCTCTTCGAGTTCGCGAAGTTCATGGGGATCAAGGTCATCGTCGTGGAGCCCGGCGACTACAAGATCCTCGATAACCTCGAAGAGCTGGTGAAGGAGTTCGACATCAAGATCGCCATCCACAACCACGGCATCACCTCGCTCTACGGCAATCCCGCCGTGGTCCAGCAGCTCATCAAGCACCGCGACCCGCGCGTGGGCGTGTGCCTCGACGCCGGCTGGATCGCCAGCACGCGCATGGATGTGGCCAAGGTCTTCCGCGGCTACGCGGGCCGGGTCTATGACATCCACCTGAAGGACAAGAAGGTCACGTCCACGCCCAACGGCGACGTGGCGACCGACACCGAGGTCGGCCAGGGCGACGCGAACTACAAGGGACTCTTCGAGGAGCTGAAGAAGGCCAACTGGAACGGCGTAATGGCCATCGAGACCGACAGCAACGGCTTCGCCTCCTCGCCCGACAAGTTCGTGGAAGCGGCGCTCCAGTTCGTGGAAAAGAGCTTTCCCGCCGAGACGGTGAAGTAGCCGAGGACCGGGTTTCCACACGCCCAAAGCAACCCGCCGCCGGATCGTTCCAGCGGCGGTTTTTTTTGTGCGCCGACCGACCCACCCCTGACCCCTCCGAGGAGGGGATAAGACAGGACGTCCCCCGACCGCCGGACGCGTGCCATCGGTTCCCCTCCTCGGAGGGGTCAGGGGTGGGTTCCGCAACTCATGTTGCCGAAAGCCGAGAGATGACGGCATCCCAATCTCAATCGTTCTCTTCATCGTAATCCCGGACCGTAGGGATTGGGATGAAGACCAAGATTGAGGCACGGCCTTGGGGACTCGTCGCTGGACAACCCAATGGGCCTTACCTACCGTCCCGCCGCCATCATGGAAAAAGTCGTCATCATCGGCACCGGCTGCGCCGGACTCACCGCCGCCATCTACACCGCCCGCGCGAACCTTTCCCCGCTGGTCCTCACCGGCACGATGCCCGGCGGCCTGCTCACCACCACGAGCACCGTGGAGAATTTCCCCGGCTTCCCCGAGGGCGTGGACGGCTACGAGCTGATGGTGCGGATGCAGCAGCAGGCCGAGAAGTTCGGCGCGCGCATCAAGACCCTCGTCACCGTCGAGTCCGTCGATCTCTCCCAGCGACCCTACAAGCTCGTGGTGGACGGCGAACTGGTGGAGACCGAGACGATCATCATCGCGACCGGCGCGGGCCATCGCCATCTCGGCTTGGACAGCGAACACCTGCTGGAGAAGAAGGGCGTGACCTATTGCGCCACCTGCGACGGTGCCTGGCCGATGTTCCGCAACCAACCGCTGGTCGTTGTGGGCGGTGGTGACTCTGCCTGCGAAGAGGCCACTTACCTGACGCGCTTCGGCTCCGTGGTGCACCTGGTTCATCGCCGCGACTCGCTCCGCGCCTCCAAGATCATGGCCGACCGGACACTGGCCCATGAGAAGATCAAACCCATCTGGAACACGGTCGTGACCGAGATCCTCGATGTGCAGCAGGACAAGGTCACGGGCGTGCGGCTCAAGAACCTCGTCACCGGCGAGGAATCCGTCCTGCCCTGCGCGGGCGTCTTCGTCGCCATCGGCCACGTGCCGAACACCCAGATCTTCCAGGGCAAGCTGGAGATGGACGAGAACGGCTACGTCATCCGCAAGGAAGGTTCGCAGACCAGCGTGCCCGGCGTCTTCGTGGCGGGCGACTGCTCGGACCACGTCTATCGCCAGGCGATCACCGCCGCCGGGATGGGCTGCGCGGCGGCCATCGACGCCGAGCGGTATCTGGCGGCGCTCAACCAATGACCCGGAAGCCGGGCAAAAGCGGATGGATGACCAGCAGCCGAGATTTTCCGACGAGGATCTGGAGCTGTTCCCGTCCGGTGGGGTTCGGGAAGGCCTGCTGGTTGAATCGGCAGTGATCCAAGGATTTCCCTGTCTCGGGGAACGGACCGTTGGATTCTACGAGGACGGAGCGCTTCGTTTCGCCACGGCAGCGAAGGCGTTTCGGGTCGAACGGATCTGCTGCGCGCCGGGAAATATTTTCTACCTGCACGAAAGCGGCGAACTGCTGAACGCCGCCCTCGAAGAGGAACTGGTGACGGGTCCGCTGCGCGTGGGGAAAGGATGCCGGGCGACGTTCGACGAGGACGGGAGGTTGATCGAACATTCCCGGGCGCTGGAGCAGGATCAGACGATCCAAGGTTGGCCGGTCAGTGCGCTGTTCGACGTATGGTTCCATGCCGGAGGCGGTCCCAGCCTGCTGGTCCTGTCCCGGCCACATGCCTTCGCCGGAGATACCTTCCCGAAATGGACCGAGCTTTCCCTGGACCCGGATGGACAGGTGATCGATGCGGTCCGCTTGGAAGTGGAACCGGGGCAGGGATACAAACAACGCGTCTGCGGCCTATTCCCCGTTCCTTGGGATTGATCCCGTCGTCGCCGAACCGATGCCCGAAGAGCTGCTCCAATCCTTGACCGCCTACTACGCCGCCCGCGCGGCGGAATACGAGACCATCTACCGGAAACCGGAGCGCCAGGCGGATCTGGGCCGGTTGGAGGCGCTGCTGCTCGGGACCCTGCGTGGCCGGTCAGTGTGCGAGATCGCCTGCGGCACCGGCTACTGGACCGAACGCATCGCGCCGGTGGCAGCGCGGGTTTTCGCGTCGGATTTCAACGAGGAGGTTCTCGCCATCGCCCGCAGCAAACCGCTTCCTCCGGGACGTGTCCGCTTCGTGCGGGCCGACGCCTACCAACTGCCGGAGCCGCCGTTTGCCTGCGACGCGGCCGTGGCCGGGTTTTGGTGGTCCCACATTCCCAAGACTCGGCAGCTCGAATTCCTCACCGGGCTGCACGCCCGATAGGAGCCCGGAGCCGAAGTCATCTTCTTCGACAGCCGCTTCGTGTCTGGCAGCAACACGCCAATCCACCGCGCCGACGGCGACGGGAACACCTACCAGCTCCGCACGCTGCGCGACGGCTCGACACACGAGGTGCTGAAAAACTTTCCCAGCCGCGAAGAGCTTCGCTCAGCGGTCGCCTCTCAGGGTCGAGACATTGAAGTCGTCGAGCTGACCTACTTCTGGTGGATGCGGTATCGGGTTGGGTAAAGGCTCGGCGGGACCGTTGATGGTCAACTTGGCCCGGGTTGGCCGGGGTGCGGAGGGCGGTTTTCGTCGAGACGGGGACTGGGCTTGACCGAGCCGCAAAGGATATGGGCGTGGGGGACGAATCCGGCGCGTTGCAGGGTCCGGCGCGAGGCAAGGTTTTCGGGGCTGCAACGGGCGCAGGGGATGGCACCGAGATCGTAGCAGAGCCGCTTCAGTTCCTGGACGAAGTAGGAGCCCAAGCCGCGTCGTCGAAACGGCTCCTCGATCTCCATGTGGAGATCGGCGTAGGGGCGGTTGTAGTGGAACAGTATCCCGCCTTGGCCCGCCGTCTTCCCAGCCGCTTCCAGAAGCCATTCGCCGCCGCCTTGGCGGCTTTCCAGGCAGGCCAGGATTTCCTCCGTGGAATTCTTTGGCTTCAGGGAGGCACCGGGAGAAACGAGGGCGGTGGCGAGGGCGTCATGGAAAACGATCTTCTCGCTCACGATGTCGCGGCCGTAGGCGTGGAGCATGACCGACAGGACCGGATCGTTGCTCTGCACCTCCAAGAACCGTGCCTTGCTCGCGTCGAGAAAAGCTTCGAACAGGTCGAAGGCGCGGGTGCGATGTTCCGGCAAGAGGTAGAACTCGAACACGGTGGGTTTGCCCAGCCATGGTCCCGCGATGGCCACCGAACCGAAGCCCGCGATGGCTCCGGACTGTTCGAGCAGGTAGCAACGGGCCCATCCTTCCCGACGATGGATCGAGTCGTGGACGATCTGGCCGTTCATCTCCGCCCGATGACGGGTGCGCCACGGAAGCGTCTCCGAAGCGGCGGCGAGGTGGGTTCGGATCGGGTTCATGGTTGGATGCCGTTCTCAGTCCGTGCGCAGGGCCGTCATCGGGTCCACGCGGCTGGCGCGCCGGGCGGGAATCCAGCAGGCCAGGAAGGCGACGGCAAGCAGGAGTCCGCCGGCGAGGGCGAACACACCGGGGGCATTGGGTTTCAGGCCCGGAGTGATTGACGAGAGAACGCGGGCCATGCCGAAAGCGCCCAGACTTCCGAACACCAGTCCCGCGACGGAGAGACGCAGCCCCCGGCCCAGCACCAGCCAGAGCACTTCGCGGATCTGTGCGCCGAGCGCCATGCGGACGCCGATCTCGTTCGTCCGCTGGTTCACGAAGCCGGCGATCACCCCGTAGGTGCCCAGCGCGGCCAGCAGCAACCCCAGCCCCGCGAACGACGCCAGCAGCCAACCGGCAACGGCGACCTGGCCAAAGAAGCGTCCCACCTGGGCCCGCACGGAACCGGCCTCGCTCAACGGCAGGTCGGGATCGAGCTCCGCCACGGCGCGGCGCAGCAGGTCACCCGTGACGTGGCCCCGCACCGCCACGGCCAGGCCGGATGCCGCGTCCTGTGTGAGCGGGCGGTAGCACTGGAAGCGCGTGGTGGGTTCTCCCGGATCGGTGGCGGACCGGACATCGGCCACCACGCCGACGATTTCCTGCCAGGCGTCCGGCTGGCCGATGCGTTGGCCGATGGCGGAGGAACCGGGCCAGCAGGCCTTGGCGAAGGCCTCGTTGATGATGACCACGGCGGCGCTGTTGGCCGTGTCGCTGCGGGTGAATTCGCGCCCTTCCAACAACCGCACGCCGAGCGTCGCGAAGTAGCCGGGCGAGACGATCACCAGGCTGCTGAGGCTGCTGGTGACGGGCGTGGCGGAGGATTCGACCGACAGTCCGATGTGGCTGCGCGCGCCGGAGACGGGCAGTGCGTTGGCCACGGCGGCGCGCTCCGCGCCGGGCATGGAGGCGAGCTTTTCCTGGAGACGTTCCGCGAAGCGGCGGCGGGCGTCGGCGTCGGGATAGGTCGCGTTCGGGAGGTTCAGATAACCGGCGTGCAGGCCGTCGATGCGCCAGCCCGGATCGGCGGTGCTGAAGCGGCCCAGGCCGTTCACCACGAGACCTGCTCCCACGAGAAGCATGAGGGCCAGCGCGACCTGTGCGACGATCAGACCGTGGCGCAGGCGGTGGCGGGAAGAGCCGCCGCCGTCGCGCGCGCCCTGCTTGAGCGCGGTGTTGAGATCGGCGCGCGACGCCAGCCACGCGGGCGCGAGCCCGAAGGCCAGGCCCGAAAGCGTGGACACGAGCAGGGCGAAGCCCAGCACGGCGAAGTTCAGCTCCAGCCGGAGCATCGGCCGTCCCCCTTCCTCCAGGCGGAGGGCGAGCCATTGGTTCGTCCAGTGGGCCAGGAGCAGCCCGAGCAATCCGCCCAGCGCGGCCAGCAGCAGGTTCTCCGTCAGCAACTGGCGCAGCAGGCGGCCGCGCGGCGCGCCCAGCGCGCCCCGGATGGCGAGTTCGCGCGAACGCAGCGCGGTTCGGGCGAACTGGAGGTTGGCCAGGTTCGCGCAGGCGATCAGCAGCACGAAGCCCGCGAGCCCCATGATCAGCCACAGCATGGTCCGGCCGCGCGGGTCCATGCGGGACTTGGCCAGCGCCACGACGCGCAGGTCCGTGTCCGAGTTGTTGTCCGGAAACTCCGCGCGCAGGCGGGCGGCGAGCGTGGCGAGTCCGGCGTTGGCCTGGCCCAGCGTGACGCCGGGTTTCAGCCGGGCGAAGACGTCGAGGTAGTGGTTTCCGCGCACCGCGCTCTCGGCGTCGCTGAAGGCGAGCGGCCGGATCAGGTCGGCCGAGCTCCAGCCCTGGCGGTCGGAGAATTCCGGCGGCATCACGCCGACGACGGTGACGGGCACGCCGTCCAGCCGAAGCGTGCGGCCGACCACTTCAGGGTCGGCGTTGAAGCGGCGCAGCCAGAAGGCGTGGTTCAGGAGCACCACGTCGTTGCGGCCCGGTTGGTCCTCTTCCGGCAGGAAGGCGCGGCCGAGCTTCGGTTGGATGCCGAGCATCGGCAGCAGGTCGGACGTGGCCAGCTCCACGCGCAGCCGTTCGGCCGGCTGGCCCGGCTCCGACAGGTTGGCCGAACGCGAGGTCGTGGCGGCCATGTGGGTGAAGACCGCGTTCTGCTCCCGTTGGTCCAGGAAGTTGGCCGGCGAGTGCGGCCAGCGCTGCGAATGCGGCGAGGTGCGGAAGACGCGCACCAGCCGGTCGGCCTCGGGATACGGCTGCTCCGGCATCAGCAGCGAATGCAGCCCGCTGAACATCGAGGTGTTCACGCCGATGCCGAGGGCGAGGGTGAGCACGGCCACGGCGGTGAAGCCGGGGTTCTTCAGCAGTTGGCGGAGGGCGAACTTGAGGTCGTTCATGGCGGAGAAGAGGGAAGTGTTCAGCGATCAGTCGTCAGTTCTCGGTGGGCTGGGATGTGTTTGGTGCATGAGCGACTGACTTCACTGGCTCCTGCCTTCTGAATGCTGGTCACTGGTCATTCGCTCCGCAGCGCCACCATCGGGTCCACGCGCGCGGCGCGCCGGGCGGGCAGCCAGCAGGCGGCCAGCGCGACGAGCGCGAGGGCGGCGACGACGGCGGCGAGCGTCGCCGGGTCCAGCGGCTGCACGCCGTAGAGGAAGCCCCGCAGCGCCCGCGTGGCCGCCCAAGCGCCGAGCAGTCCGCAGAACAGTCCGGGCAAGGTGAGCCACAGGCCCTGGCGGAGGACGAGGCCGAGCACGTCGCCCACCTGCGCGCCCAGCGCCATGCGGACGCCGATCTCGCGCGTGCGGCGGCCGACGGAATGGGCCAGCACGCCGTAGATGCCCAGCGCGGTGAGCAACAGCGCCAGCGCGCCGAAGCCCCCGAGGAGCGCCGCCGCCATGCGCGGATAGGCGAGCGATCCGGCCTGCTGCTCCTCCATCGTGCGGATGCGGAAGAGCGGGATGTGGGGGTCGAGTTCGCGCAGCACGGCGCGGAGCTGAGCGGCCGTGGACTCCGGGGCGAGGCCGGTGCGCACGACGAGGTTCATGGCCTGTTCGGTGCGGCGGCCCAGCGGGAAATACATCGCCGGGGGCGGTTCCCGGTCGAGGCCGGCGACCCGCGCGGCCCGCACCACTCCGACCACCTCGGTCGGGGTTTCGCCCTGGGGGCCGTGCTGGAGCACCTGTTTTCCGATCACGGAGGCTTCGCCGGGCCAGTAGCGGCGGACGAAGGCCTCGTTCACCAAGATACCGGTGGCGCCCGGAGCCTTGTCCGCCTCGGTGAAGTCGCGTCCCTGGGCCAGCTTCATGCCGAGCGCGTCCAGGTAGCCGGGAGTGATGGTGTTGAATTCGGCCGAAGGGTTGCCCCGGCCCGTGTGTTCGTGGCCTTCGATGCGCTCGACCGACATGCCGATGCGGTTGCCGTCCAGCGGCGTGGTGAGCCCGAGACCGGCGGACTCGACACCGGGAAGAGCGCGCACCCGTTCCAGCAGGCGTTCGTGGAAGCGCGTCGAGGCGTCGCCGTCGTAGCGGTTGAACCCGAGGTCGATCCCCGCCAGCAGCACGCGCGACGGCTCGAACCCGGCGTCCACCGCCTGGAGGTTCCGCAGGCTGCGCAGGCAGAGCCCGGCGCACGCGAGCACCACCACGGAGAGGCCGATCTGGAGCACGACCAGGCCGGACCGCAGGTTCCAGCGCCGTTGTGTCCGGTCGCCGCCCGGGCCTTCCTTCAGCTCGGGCACGAGATCCGGCCGGCTGGCGCGCAGCGCGGGCACCAGGCCGAAGACCAGCCCGGTGAGGACCGATCCGAGCACGGCGAAGCCCAGCATCCGGCCGTCCAGTCCCGGCTCGATGGCGGCCTCCGCCCGGAACGGCAGGAAGCCCCGCAGCACATCCGACAGCCCGGCCGCGACGAGCAGCCCGGCACCCCCGCCCAGCGCCGCGAGCAGCAGGCTCTCGGTCAGCGATTCCCGGACGATGCGGCGGCGGTCGGCCCCGAGGGCGAGGCGGATCGCGAATTCCCGCGAACGCCCGGCGGCGCGGGCCAGTTGCAGCCCCGCGAGGTTCGTGCACGCGATCAGCAGCACGAGCACGGCGCTGGCCTGGAGCAGCGCCAGCGGCCGGCGGGTGTCCGCGATGCGTTCGGCGAAGCCCTGCGCGGCGGGAAGGACGACGAGGTTCGTCGAGGTGTTGGCCGGGGTGACGGCGTGGATGCGGAGCGCGAGCCGGTTCATCTCCAGCGCGGCCTGCCCGTGCGAGACGCCGTCGCGCAACCGGCCCATGACGTGCAGCCAGGTGAAGTAGCGGGTGGACAGGGGATGCGCGCCGCCGGGCCGGTGGTCGTTGAGCTGGCCGCACTGCGTGATGGGCACGTAGAGATCCGGCGAGGCCCCGCGTTCCGTGCCGCAGAACCCGCGCGGGGCCACGCCGATGACGGTGAAGGGCCGGGCGTTGACCGTGATGTTCCGGCCGATCACGGCGGGATCGGCCCCGAAGCCGCGTTGCCAGAAGCCGTGGGAGAGCACGACCACGGGAGCATCGTCCGGCTCCACGCCTTCCGTCGGGGCAAAGGTGCGGCCCAGCGCGGCGTCGATCCCCAGCATCGCGAAGTAGTTCCCCGAGACGAGCAACGCCTGGCGGCGCTCGGTGCCGTCGCCCGTGCCGACGCCGACCGAGGTCGCCGCGACGGTGGAGAGCTCCCAGAAGACCCCGTTCTCGCGCTGGTAATCGCGGAAGAGCGGGTAGTTGAAGTCGAACTCCGGCGGGTTGTCGCCCCGGCCCGCACCGAGGACGGCCAGGCGCTCGGGCTGGGGCACCGGCAACGGGCGCACGAGCAACTGGTCCACGAGGCTGAAGATCGCCGTGTTGGCGCCGATGCCGAGGGCGAGGGTGAGCACGGCCACGACGGTGAAGCCGGGGCTTTTCAGCAGTTGGCGCAGGGCGAACTTGAGGTCGTTCATGGGGAGAAGGGGGAAGTGTTCAGTGATCAGTCTTCAGTTCTCGATGGTTTGGGATGTGTTTGGTTCATGAGCGACTGGCTTCACTGGCTATTGCTTTCTGAATACTGGTCACTGGTCATTCGCTCCGCAGCGCGACCATGGGATCGATCCGCGAAGAGCGCCATGCGGGCAGCCACGCGGCCAACGCGGCGACGGTCAGCAACAAGACGGACACGGAAAGGAAGGTGACGGGATCGGTCGGACTGATGCCGAAGAGCAGGCTGCGCAACAGTCGGGTGGCGGCCCAGGCACCGACCAGCCCCAGCCCGATCCCGGCGGCGGCGAGCCAAAGTCCTTGGCGCAGGATGAGCCATTGCACCGAACCGCGGTCGGCTCCGAGCGCCATGCGCAGACCGACCTCGCGGGTGCGCTGGGAGACGGCATGGGCGACGACGCCGAACAGTCCCGACACCGCGAGAACCAGCGCGACCAGTCCCAGCGCGCCGAGCAGCAGTCCCGAGACCCGGGAGGGGAACAGCGCGAGGGCCAGATGTCCTTCGAGCGTGGCCGCACCGGTCAGCACCAGCCGGGGATCCATGTCGCGGACGGCATCGCGCAGGGCGGCGAAGATCGGACCAGAGGGGCCGGCGGCGTGAACCACCAACGTAGCGGAGGCGTGGGACCCTTGAAGAAAGCAATCGTAGAAGGCGGGCAACGGTTCTTCGCCGAGCGTGCGATAGCTTCCGGTCGCCACGACGCCGACGATCTCCAGCGCGTTTTCCGGACCGGGTTCGCCGGAGTAGAGACGCTGCCCGATGGGGTTTTCTCCCGGCCAGAAACGGCGGGCTGCGGCGTCGTTGATGATCGCGACGCGTTTTGATCCCGCGCGGTCTGTCGGGAGGAATTCGCGCCCCTGCAAAAGCGCGGTGCCGAGCGTGGCGAAGTAGCCGGGGCCCACGCTGAACTGCTCCATGAAGTGGCCCGGTTCTCCGGGGGGCGGTGTCCGGCCCTCGATCTGGAAGCGTCCATTGCTGCGCTCCGTTCCCAGCGGCAGATAGCGCGTCCATGCCACCCGTTCGACACCTGGCAACGCGGCCGCGCGCTCCAGCAGGCGGCCCTGGAAGTCGCGCATTTGCTCCGCGTTGTAGCCAGCCGCGCCGAGGGCGAGATCCACGGACAACCGGTCCTGGGCGACGAAGCCGGGATCGAAGGCGCGGGCGCGGTCGAGGCTTCGCAGGCAAAGCGCGGCCGAGACCAGCAGCACGAGGCACAGCGCCATCTGGCCGACGATCAGGCTCTGGGCAAAGCGCGAACGCCGGACGGTCAGACCTGTGCCTTGTTTCTTCAACGCGTCGGCCAGATCCAGCCGGCTGCTGCGCAGCGCGGGGGCGGTGCCGAAGGCGAGGCCGGTCAGGATCGAAACGGCTCCGGTGAAGGCCAGCACCCGGCCGTCGAGACCGATCTCGAAACGCAGCGGCAAGGTCGAGGGTAGCAGCCGCAACAGCAGTCCCGTCATCCAGGTCGAGAGCAGGAGCCCCGCCGCTCCCCCCAGCCCCGCGAGCAGGACGCTTTCGGTGAGCAGTTGTCGGACAAGGCGGGAACGGGAGGCACCAAGGGCGGAACGGACGGCCAATTCCGCGCGGCGGGCCGTGGCCCGGGCGAGTTGGAGGTTGGCGGTATTGGCGCAGGCGATGAGCAGGACGAGCACGACCGCGCCCATGAGCACGACGGAGAATCCCCGCACGTAGCCCCGTAGCGGGAGAGGCACCATCAACGACGGAAGCAACGCCGCGCCGTCCTTGAGGCGGTTGCCACCGATCGATTCCTCGAATGCGCGCACCAGCGTCGATAGCTCGGCCTCGGCCTGGGCCGTGGTTACGCCCGGTCCGAGCCGCGCCAAACCGACGAGCCAGTGGGAGGAGGTGCTTTGCAGGCAGTCCGGTTCGTTCATCACAGTCGGACGCAGCACGGTGGGCAGCCAGAAGTCGGGCGCGACGCCGGCGAAGAGGCCGGTGAACACCTCCGGAGCCACGCCGACCACGGTCAGGGCGACGCCGTTGACCCTCAGCGTGCGGCCGATTGCCTGGGGATCGGAGGCGAGCGACTGCCGCCAGAAGCGATGGCTCACCACCAGCACCGGATCGCTGCCCGGCCGCTGGCCCTCGTCCGCGCGGAAGAAACGCCCCAAGGCGGGTCGCAGCCCAGCGAGGTCGAAGAAGTTTGCGGTGACGAAAACGCCCTGCGCCGGTTCGCCAAAGCCGTTGCGGTCCCAACGGATCTTCACGGGTTCGACCATGGCGCCTGCGATCGAGTCGCACGCGCGGCTGTTGGCCCGGAGATGTTCCAGGAAGGGATGACTCCAGACCGCGTGGCGCTTCACGGCCGAGCTGGCGTCCGGCCGGAACCGCCAGATTTGCCACAGCGAATCCGCTTCGACCACGGCTGGCGGGCGGAACAGCAGCGCGTTGACGAAGCCGAAGATCGTGGTGTTGGCCGCGATGCCCAGGGCGAGCGACAACACGGCCACGGCGGTGAAGCCGGGGGACTTTAGCAGTTGGCGCAGGGCGAATTTGAGATCGTTCATGGCGGGTTCAAATCCGAGGCGCGAAGGCCAAAGGCCCGAGGAGCGAAGTGGCCGAGATTGGGCTTGGAGCTTGGGATTTCATTCGGTCTTTGGCCTTCGCGCTTCGCTCATTCCTATTCGCTGCGCAGCGCCACCATCGGGTCCACCCGGGCGGCGCGGCGGGCAGGGATGAAGCAGGCGATCAAGGCCACGAGGCCCAGGAACACGGTGGTGGCGGCGAAGACCAGGGGATCGGACGGGCTCACTTCAAAGAGGAAACTGGACATGGCCCGTCCAGCGAAGGCTGCGGCTATCAGTCCTCCGACCAACCCCGTGGCCACCAGAATGCCGCCGTCGCGGACGATGCGGGCGACCACCGAACCGGGCCGCGCCCCGAGGGCGAGCCGGATGCCGATCTCGCGCGTCCGGCGCGCCACGGCGTAGGCGTTCACGCCATAGACGCCGAGCATGGCCAGGAGCAGCGCCACGGCACCGAAGCCGCCGAAGAGGATCGCGCCCATCCGCACCATCCAGACCTGGATGTTGTCGGCCAGGTGGGCTTCGAGGGAACGCACGGCGAGGATCGGGCCTTGTGGATCGATCTTCCGGACGACGTCGCGCACGGCGGACACGACGGAATCCCGGGCCAAACCGGCCTTGGGCCGCACGTGGAGCAGCGTGCCGGACTGGAAGTCCTGCCCGAACGGCACGTAGGCCATCGGTTGGTCGTCGGTGGCGAAGAGGCTTTCCCGGAGCGACGGCACGACGCCGACAATCTCCACGGTGGAGTCTTCCACAGCCGCACCCGGCTTCGGTGAAGGCGAGAAGTCGCTGAACTGGATGCGGCGTCCGATCGCGTCGCCGTCGGGCCAAAGTTTTTGGGCGAGGACGCCGCTGACGATGGCGACCTTGGCGCCGGTGCCGGCGTCGTATTCGCTGCGGGTGAATTCCCGGCCGCGCAGGAGCGGCACGCCGAGCGTCCGGAAGTAGTCGGGTCCAACCACGTTGTAGCCGCTGCCCACGGCGGGACCGTCCTTGGGCGCGCCGCCGATCTGGACGTTCTTTCCGAGGTGCATGTCACCAAACGGAACGGTCACGGCGAGGCTGGCCGACTCGACGACGCCAAGGGCCTGCACTTGGTCGAGCATCTCGCCGAGACGCTGCTGGGCCACGGCCGCGGTAGCTCCGACCAGGCCCGGATCGAGAGCGAGGAAAAAGCCCCGGTTGCGGTCGAATCCTGGATCGAAGCGCAGCGCATTGAAGGCGCCCCGACCGAAGAGCCCGGACGCGACCAGGAGCACCACGCTCAGGGCCACTTGTCCGACGACGAGCCCGTTCCGCAGGCCGAAGAGGCGAAGTCGTCCGGGGACCGCGTCCTCGCCGGCGTGTCCCTTCAAATCCTGGGTGGACTCGCGCCAGGCCGAACGCAAGGCGGGTCCCAGCGCGGCCAGCAGCGTGGCCATCAGGCAGAACCCGGCGGTGACGAGGAAGACCCGCCAATCCGGCGTGGTGTCGAAGCCCAGCTCCACCGGGGCGATGCGGTTGATGCCGCCCACCAGCCAGTTGCTCAGGGCGACGGCGAGGACGAGACCCAGCACGCTGCCGAGCACCGCGAGGAGCAATCCCTCCGTCAGCAATTGGCCGAGCAACCGGCGACGATCCGCGCCCAGCGCGACGCGCACGGCCATCTCTTTGCGCCGGGCGACGCCCCGGGCGAGGAGCATGTTGGCGAGGTTGAAACAGGCGACCAGCAGCACGCAGCCGGACAGGCCGAAGAGCAAAGCCGTCACCGCGCCGAAGCGGCGGAGATCGTCCACCGGCTGCACGGAGATCGACATTTTGGGCAACGGCGCGACGCGGAGGCGCTGGTTGCCGTTCTGCTCGGGATACGCCGTCGCGAGGCGTGTGCTGGCGACTTGGAGCAGGGCGTTGGCCTGGTCTTGGTCCACGCCGGGCTGCAAACGGCCGACCAGCATCAGACTGTTGTGGCCCCGGTCACGGATCGGATTCCTTCCGTCCGCCCCGGGCGCGAGGATACGGGACAGCGGGAAGAAGAAGTCCGGCGCAAAGGTTGGCACCGTTCCGCCGAAGCCCTTTGCCGTGACGCCGATCACGGTGTGCGGCCGACCCTGGATCGTCACCGACTGGCCGAGGTAGCCGGCACTTGCGCCGTTTCGCCGCCACCAGCGGTCGCTCACGATCACGACCGGCGATGTTGTCGTCTCCTCTTCCTCGGTGAAGGGTCGGCCGAGCTGGAGCGGGACGCCGAAGACGGAGAAGTAGTTCGCGCTGACATTCATGGCGAACCGCTTCTGGGTGGTGTCGCCCTGGGTGACGCCCACCTGGTCCGGCTGCATGGCGAAGACGTCGGTGAAGACATCGCGCAGGCCGCGCACGTCCTGGAAGTTGGGATGCGAGAACGTCCGCCAGGTGTTCGGCGCGGTGATGTCCTCCGAATAGACGCCGACCATCCGCTCCGGCTCGTGGGCCAGCATGGGCCGGAGGAGCGAGGCGTTGATCAGGGTGAACATCGCGGAATTGGCCCCGATGCCGATGGCCAGGATGGCAACGGCGACGCAGGCGAAGCCCGGGTTCTTCAGCAGTTGGCGGAAGGCTTGGCGGAGGTGGTTCATGGCTTTGTCAAATCCGAGGGACGAAGGACAAAGGCCGAAGCAAGGACGAAGCCCGGACGGGTCGAAGAACGGAGTTCGGGGTTGGAGCCTGGGGTTTCATTGGGCCTTTGGCCTTCGGGTTTCGTTCATTTCATTCACTGCGCAGCGCGATCATCGGGTCCGCGTTGGCGGCGCGGCGGGCGGGGATGAGCAGGGCGATGGCTCCGGCCGAAACCAGGACCCCGACCACCGCGACGCCGATCCAGAGGTCGGACAGCGACGGGGCGAAATGCGGGATCAACGACCGCAGCGCAAAGGAGGCGGCGACGGCCAGCAACAGGCCGATGGCCAGGCCGAAGCCGATCAGCTTCACCCCTTGTCCAAGCACCAGCCGGCGGAGATCGCCCCGGTTCGCTCCGATGGCGAGGCGGACGCCGAACTCACGGGTCCGCAGCTTCACCCCGAGCGAAATGATTCCGTAGAGCCCGACGCTCGCGAGCACGAGGGCGCCCGCGCCGCAAACCACGAACAGCACGCCGAAGGCGTTCATGCCGACCCGCTCCATCTCGAGGATGGCCTGCACGGTCTGGATCTGGGCGACGGGCAATTCTGGATCGAGCGTCGCCACGGCTTCGCGGATCGCGGTGGTGAAACGCGCCGGATCGCCCTGGCCCCGGACCACCAGCGTCATCGCACGGTAGGGACGCTGCGCCAGCGGCCGGTAGATCACCGCGCCCGCAGACGCTTGGCCGGCCTTCACGCTGCCGAGTTCGGGGACGATTCCGACGATCGTGAACCACGGCAGCGTGTTCGTGCCGTTGGCGCCGAAGCGCACGCGGCGGCCGATGACCTCGGCCTCGCGGCCGAAGCGGGCGGCGAAGGCGGAGTTGACCACGGCGACGGGCGCGGACGAAGCAGTGTCGGCGTCGGTCAAGGCGCGTCCCGCCACAGGGCCCACGCCGAAGGCATCGAGGAAGCCCGGCGAAACCGATTCGATCAGGCAATCCGGTCGGTCGTTCGGGCGAGCATAGACCGCTCCTTCCAGTTCGATCTTTGGCATCTCCCGGGACCGCAGCGCCTCGGCGGAGACCCACGCGGCGGAGGCCACGCCCGGTGAATTCTTCACCTGGGCCAACAACGTCTCGAAGAAGCGGAGCCGCGTGTTCGCGTCATTGTAGCGCGGGGCGTCCAGGGCGATGCGGGCGGTGAGGACGGACGCGGGATCGTAGGGCAGCGTCTTGTGGTTGAAGGCCACGAGCACGGCGGCGAACAGGCCGGCCACGGTGACGAGACAGACGGAGAAGGCCATCTGCGCGTTGACCAGCACCTGGGAGAAGCGTGAGACGCGACGGCTGCCTCCGCCGGTGTCCTTGAGCGCGTCGTTCGGGGCCACGGAAGAAGCCTTCAGGGCCGGAGCCAATCCGGTCAGCAGCCCCGCCAGCAGCGCCACGGCGGCGACGAACAGGAACACGCGGCCGTCGAGATCGAAGTTCATCCAGAACGGCGCACCGCCGGTCAGCGGACGTTCCGTCATCAGGTAGTGCCAAAGGGCCCGGGTGCTCGCCGCCGCCACGAGCAATCCGCCCCCAGCGCCGAGCACAGCCACCAGCGTGCTTTCCCACAACAGTTGTCGGACCAAGCGCGCGCGGCTCGCGCCGAGGGCAACCCGGATGGCCATTTCCTTCCGCCGATCCACCGAACGGGCGAGGATGAGATTGGCGACGTTGGCGCAGGCCAGCAGCAGGACGAGGAAGGTGGCGGCTAGGATCGAGGTGAGCATGACGTGGAGGGCGTCCTTCACGCTGCGTTGGGCGAAGGGCACGACCTCGACGGACCGCACCTTGCCGTCGGGATCCACCTTCGCATCCGCGTCCCAGACGAAACCGTCGGCCGCGGATGCGGCGTTCGGGCCAGCCGCTTCCTGAAGCCGGCGTCCGATGGTGGCGAACTCTTCGGCGGCTTTGGCCGGGCCGACGTCCTGCCGAAGCCGGCCGAAGACAAAACCGCCTTGGACCGGTTCATCCGTCCGCCGGGGAATCCAGACCTCTTGGTTGAAGGGGAAACCGAAGCCGGGAGGCATGACGCCGACAACCGTGGCGACGGCGCCATCGAGCCGCAGTTCACGGCCCACGACATCCGGAGCGCGTTCAAACTCCCGCTCCCACACGGTGTGGCCGATCAGGACGGTGCGCGCCGCTCCGGGGCGGGTGTCTTCCGGTTGGAAGCCCCGGCCGAACGCGGGCTTGGTCCGGAGCACTTCGAGGAAGTTTGCCGAGACAATGGCCGACGGATAGCGGCTCACGAACGCGCCGGCGCGGATGTTCTGCGGAGTGGGCAGGGCGAAGGCCAGTGTCTCGCAGCTTTTCTGTTCGCGGGCGAAGTCGTCGAAACGCGTCGCGGGCACGCCGATGCTGACGATGCGGTCCGGGTCCTCGAACGGCAGCCGTCCGTAGGCCACGCCGTTGATCATGGTGAAGAGCGTGGTGACGAAGCCGATGCCGAGAGCGAGCGTGAGCACGGCGACGGCGGTGAAGCCGGGATGCTTCAGGAGCTGGCGAAAGGCGAACTTGAGGTCGTTCATGGGGAGGTCAGTTCCGAGGGGCGAAGGCCAAAGGCCGAATGAAGGACGAAGCCTGGAAGGACCGAAGAGCGGGGTTCGGGATTGGAGCTTGGGGTTTCATTTTGCCTTTGGCCTTCGGGCTTCGCTCATTTTCATTCGCTGCGCAGCGCGACCATGGGTTCCACCCGGGCGGCGCGGTGGGCGGGGAGCCAGCAGGCGAGGAGCGCGATGG
>CAMLMI010000061.1 GCA_946480965.1 uncultured Verrucomicrobiales bacterium
CACCAATCCCACCAACAACTTCCTCGGCACCACGGACCAACAGCCGATGGCCTTCCGCGTCAATGGCACCAACGTCCTGTTGCTCTCGACCAACGGTGCTACCTCCTTCGGCACCCGCGCCTTGGCCACCAACGTCGGCGCCTTCGTCTTCGCCGACAGCCAGAACACTGACTTCGGCTCCACCGCCTCCAACCAGTTCAGCGTCCGCGCCCAAGGCGGCGTCCGCTTCGTGACCGGCGGCGCCGGCCTCAGCGTAGATGGCGGCACGGTCCTGACCAACGGCAGTGCCCTCCAGGCCTCCCGCCTAACCGGCACGATCCCGAGCGCGGTGATCGGCGGCAGCTCCATCACCGGCGACAAGCTGGCGCCGGGCAGCGTGACCTCCGGGGCTCTGGCCGACGGAGCGGTCTCGGTCCAGAAGCTCCAGACCCTTCCCTCCACGCCGTTGCTCGCCACCTTCAACAACCCCACCCCGGCAAATGCAGACTCCTTCGGCTACTCCGTCGCGGCTGTCGGAACGGACCGCGTGCTCATCGGGGCAATCCAAGACGACAGCGGGGCGAACAATGCCGGAGCGGCGTATCTGTTCAGCAAGACCGGCACGCTGCTCACGACGTTCACCAACCCAACCCCGGTGAACTCCGATCTCTTCGGTGTTTCCGTGGCAGCAGTGGGCACCGACCGGATTCTCATCGGGGCGTATGGGGACGACGCCGGGGCGGCGTATCTGTTCAGCACCAACGGCACGTTGCTGACCACGTTCACCAACCCCACCCCGGCAAATAGCGATCTCTTCGGAGTTTCCGTGGCGGCACTGGGGATCGACCGCGTGCTCATCGGGGCCCATCGGGACTCCACGGGCGCGGGCAACACCGGAGCGGCGTATCTCTTCAGCACCAACGGCACGCTGCTGGCCACCTTCACCAACCCCACCCCGGCATTTGAAGACAGCTTCGGCTACTCCGTGGCGGCGGTCGGCACCGACCGGGTGCTCATCGGGGCGTTTGATGACAGCACCGGAGCCACGAACACGGGCGCGGCCTACCTGTTCAGCACGAACGGCACCTTGCTGACCACCTTCACCAACCCCACTCCGGCGTTCGGCGACCAATTCGGCGTCTCGGTGGCGGCGCTGGGCAGCGACCGCGTGCTCATCGGGGCGAACTCCGACGATGCGGGGGCGACCAATTCAGGGGCGGCGTATCTCTTCAGCACCAACGGCACGCTGCTGACCACCTTCACCAATCCCAGCGTGGCAAACGGCGACTTGTTCGGCTACTCCGTGGCGGCGGCGGGCATCGACCGCGTGCTCATCGGGGCGCCTTACGATGACCTGGGTGTGGCCGGCTCCGGCACCGCCTATTTGTTCAGCACCAACGGCACCCTGCTGGCGACCCTCGTCAACCCCACCGTCGCACCCAACGACTACTTCGGATTCGCCGTCGCCGCGCTGGGATCAGGCCAAATCGTCGTGGGACAATTGGCCAACGACGCGGGGACGGCCTATCTCTTCAGCCTGGACGGCACTCCGTATGTTCCCGGCCTCGTCAGCCAAGGCGTCGTGGACCAGGCCATCACCTCCGCAGCTCTGGCTCCCGGGGCAGTCACGGCGGACAAATTCTCGGCCGGGGCCGTCCTCTCGGCGCTGGCGGCGAGCAATGTGAACTTCCAGGCGGGCAACACGGTCATCGGCGCGGGCAACGTGGTCTCGAACGGGGTCGTCCGCTCCACCATCGCCGGTGGCGGTATCACCGGTTTTCCAAACAGCATCGGCTCGGACTCCTCCTTCATCGGCGCGGGCAACGTGAATCGCATCGGAAACGGCTTCAACAACGCCTTCATCGGCGCGGGCTTCGCCAATACCATCCTCGGCTACGGCGGCTTCATCGGCGCGGGCAACAACAACCGCATTGACTTCAATGCTTTCCAAGGAGTCATCGCGGGCGGTGACGTCAATCAGATCGCGCCCAGCGTTAGTTTCGGGACCATTCCTGGCGGACAGCGTAACTTCGTGGGTGGCGACTTTGGCTTCGCGGCCGGCCGGCGCGCCAAGGCCAATCACGCGGGAGCGTTCGTCTGGGCGGATTCGACGGATGCGGACTTCGGCTCCACCGGCACCAACCAGTTCCTCGTCCGCGCCACCGGCGGCGTCGGGATCAACAAGACCAACCCGGCCACCGCGCTGGACGTGAACGGCACCGTCACGGCCAGCAACTTCGTCACGCAGGACGGCACACTCCTCTTTGCCGGTCTCAACGCCGGCGCATTGACCAACCTCAATGCCACCAGTCTGACCGGCACCGTGCCCGACGCGCGGTTGAGCGCCAACGTCAGCAAGCTCGGCTCCAGCATCGATTCGGCGGAGATCGCCAACGGCACGATCACGACGAACGACCTGAGCGCGGCCGTGCTGAACGGCACCTTCTGGAAATTGGGCGGCAACGCGGGCACGAATCCCACCAACAACTTCCTCGGCACCACCGACGACCAGCCGCTGGAATTCAAGGTCAACAACCGGCGCGGGCTGCGACTGGAGTTTAATGAGCGCATCATTTATGGCGCGACGATCAACGTCATCGGCGGCCACGAAGGAAACGAGATCAACTCGGGTGTGGGCGGAGGAACGATCTCTGGAGGCGGCAACGCAGCCGGCGTCAACATTGTGAGCCACGATTTCGGAACCGTTGGCGGCGGCTATGACAATCGCACCCTTGGCTTGGCGGCAACGGTCGGCGGCGGCGAAGGCAACAACGCAAGGGGATACTTCGCAACCGTTGGCGGAGGCGCAGCTAACGAAGCCTACGACAACGATGCGACCGTCGGCGGAGGGCGGGACAACAGAGCCAAAGGAGTGTCGTCCACGGTCGGCGGAGGGGAAGGCAACATTACGGATGGTGACCTCGCTACCATACCGGGCGGACACTCAAATTTTGCCACCGATCACGCCTTCGCGGCGGGATCCCAGGCCAAGGCCAATCACACCGGTGCCTTCGTCTGGGGGGATTCGCAGAGCACCGACTTCGCCTCCACGGCCGCCAACCAGTTCCTCATCCGCGCCTCCGGCGGGGTGGGCATCAACACCAACAACCCGAACGGAGCCGCGCTCGCCGTGAACGGCACGATCACCGCCACCGGCTTCTCCGGCAACGGCAGCAGCCTGACCTCCCTCAACGCGACGCAACTGACCGGCACTGTCTCCGATGCGAGGCTCTCGGCCAACGTAGCCCGGCGCAACCAAATCAATACCTTCACGGCCAACCAGAACATCCAGGGGACGCTCGAGGTGGCCGGCACAGTCACCGCCACCGGCTTCTCCGGCAACGGCAGCGGATTGACCGGGGTCGCCCAACTGGGTTCCCCCAACGCTTTCGAATCTAGCGCCAACTTCGCAGGCCCGGTGACCGCCCCAGCGTTTTTCGGCGAAGGCGCTGGCCTGGCCGGGGTCGCCAAATTGGGCTCCGCAAACGCTTTCGAAGCGGGCAGCAGCTTCAACGGCACGGTCACCGCCACGTCGTTCTCCGGCAATGGCAGCGCCTTGACGGGCGTCGCCGCGCTCGGCGCGGCCAACACCTTCAACAGCGACAATTTCTTCCTCGGCCTCATCTCGGCAGCCACGGTGAACAGCGGCACGAGCGTGCGGGTGGATACGCTCGGCCTGAACAACGGGGCGATCTTCGGGGCGGGCTCCCCGGGACTGACTTTCGGAGGGGGCAACTCCGGTGAAGGCATCGCCTCCAAGCGAACGGCGGGCGGCAACCAGTTCGGGCTGGATTTCTACACCGGCTACACCGCCCGGTTGAGCATCCAGGGCAACGGCAACGTCGGCGTCGGCCGCCTCCCCACTGCGAACAAGCTGGAAGTCGAAGGCAACGCTTCCAAGACGACCGCCAGCGGTTGGGCGGCCAACTCCGACCGCCGCATCAAGCAGGACATCCGGACGGTGGACAGCGCCTTGGACACCTTGAACCGCGTGCGCCTCGTCAGCTTCCGCTACACCGACGACTACCGCGCCGCGCACCCCTCGGTGACGGACCGGCCGTATCTGAACGTCATCGCCCAGGAGTTCGCCGAGGTCTTCCCCGACCACGTCCAGTCCAGCGGCGAGAAACTGCCCGACGGCTCCGAGATCCTCCAGGTGGACACCTATCCCCTGACCATCTACTCCGCCGCCGCCATCCAGGAACTCAGCCGCAAGGTGGAGGAGAAAGACGCGAAGATCGCTGACCTCGAAGCTCGGCTGGAAAAACTGGAACGGATGATGGAGGCTCAAGCCGCCGGACGTTGAAAACACGACCCCAACCGACGATGAAACCTTCCGCCCCACTGATGCCGGTCCTGCTGTTCGTCGGCCTCGCCGGGTCCGCCGTCGCGCAGTATTCCATCCCGTGGTCGAAGATCGCGGGAGGCGGTGGCACGAGCACCGGCGGCGTTTATCGCGTCACCGGCACCATCGGCCAGCATGACGCCGGACCCACCATGACCAACGGCGTCTATGCGTTGACCGGCGGCTATTGGAGCCTGCTGCAGGTGGTGCAGACGCCGGGCGCGCCGACGCTGACGCTCACGTTGACCGCAACGAACACCGCGATCGTTTCCTGGCCGTCGCCCTCCACCGGCTTCGTGCTCCAGCAGGCCACGGATCTCGGCGCGGCCGATTGGGGCGCCGCGCCCGCTCCGTCGGACAACGGCACGACGAAGTTCCTCGTCGTCGATCCGCCGAGCGGCATCCGCTTCTACCGCTTGATGAAGCCATGAAGTTCCTTCGCCTGCTCCCCGCCGCCTCGTTTGCCGCGCTGATGCTTCTCGGAACCGGCTCGACCCGGGCCGCCGAGGAATCCGCGGCCGAGCATCGCAATGACCGCACCACCCGCCCGCAACCCTGGCCCGGCGGCGTGGTGCCCTACGACGTTTCCAAGCTGACCGAAGACCAGCAGGCGATCGCCCGGACGGCGATGAAGCGCTGGGAAGAGACCGGCGCGAACCTCCGCTTCGTGCCGCGCACGAACGAGACGGCCTACGTCCACTTCACCGGCCGGACCGATGCGGGCAACAACGCCAGCCATGTCGGCTACGAACCGGAGAAGCGTCTGGACATTAACATCACGGCCTTCTGGTGGCGGCAGGGCGAATGGATGCCGGCGCACGAGCTGGGACACGCGCTGGGCTTCTTCCACGAACACCAGCGCTGGGACCGCGACCGCTTCCTCACGGTGAACTACGGGAACATCAAGGAAGGCCGGGCCCACGACTACGACTGGATTCCGAAGACGAACTGGATCACCTCGGCCACCGCCTACGACTACCGCTCGATCATGCACTACCGCGTGTGCTGGACCGGGCGCTGCGAATCGGACTGCAAGGATGGGCTGGGCGAAAGCCCCTGCTCGGTGCTCGATCCCGTGGGCGCGGAGCACGACGGCGTGATCGGCCAATGGGGCGACAACAAGATCAGCGCCACCGACGCGGAAGAGGCGCGGCTGGTCTATGGAGTCGCGGTGCAACCGGCTGCTCCCGGAAAAGCGCCCTAGCCCCGGGTCTCCGGACAAGCTCATTGCCAGTTTGGGCCGAGATCGGAACAGCCACTTGCCTCCGTTGGCCAGCCATCCACCTTCACCACTGCCATGACGATCAAAGACACCGAGTCGGTCGAGCTCCAGACCTCCACCGGGCCGATGAAGGCCCATGTGTTCCGACCCCAGGCTCCCGGAAAATATCCCGGCATCGTCCTCTACTCGGAGATCTTCCAGGTCACTGCACCCATTCGCCGCACCGCTGCGTTCTTCGCCGGGCACGGCTTTGTCGTGGTGGTGCCGGAGATCTGGCACGAGTTCGAGGCTCCGGGTTGCGTGTTGAACTACGACCAGGCGGGCGCGGATCGCGGCAACGCCTTGAAGCTGGAGAAGGAATTGCGCGGATTGGACGGCGACGCCCGGGCCTGCCTCGACTTCCTGAAAGCGCATCCCGCCTGCACCGGACGGCTCGGCGTGCTCGGCATCTGCATCGGCGGCCATCTCAGCTTCCGCGCCGCCGCCACGAATCCCGACGTGCGCGCCGCCGTGTGTTTCTACGCCACGGACATCCACAAGGGTTCCCTCTCGAAGACCGGCGACGACACGCTTTCCCTCGCCAAGAACATCCGGGGCGAGCTGCTGCTGTTCTGGGGTCGCCAGGACCCGCACGTCCCCTTGGAAGGCCGGAAGAAGATCTACAACCATCTCTGCGAGGTGAACGCGAACTTCACCTGGCACGAGTTCAACGGCCAGCACGCCTTCATCCGCGACGAGGGCCACCGCTACGATCCCGCGCTCGCCCTCCAATGCCAGCTGATGGCGCTGGAGCTTTTTCATCGTCGGCTCGGCGAAGGCGACCAACCGGCCGATGCCGGAGGTCCGGCCGAGAATCGGCATTGAACGGCGCTCTTCTCCGTCACGGCGCCGTCGGTTTCGTCGCGGCGGGGGGCTCGGCGGACTTCTGCTTCTCGCTGTAGGTGATGAGCGCGGCGCCGATCAGGATGAAGGCCACGCCGCTCCAGCGAAGCGTCGTGATCGTTTCCTTCAGGATCAGCTTCGCGGCGAGGGTGGTGAAGACGAAGCTCAGGGCGGTCATCGGCCAGACGAAGCTCACGTCGGCCCGGCTGAGCAGATAGAGCAAGGTGCCGAAGAAGATCGCCTCCAGCGCGACGCCGGCCAACAGCGTGGGATTCGTGGCTCCGGCTTTGAACAGACGCCAGACCTCGGCCACGGAGACCGCCTTCATCTCGCCCAGCTCCTTGATCCCGCGGCTGAGCAGCACCACGCCGGCGGCTTCGCAGAGCAGGCCAAACAGGAGGATGACGATGAGCTTGGTCACAGGTCTTGGTAGCGGATGAGCCGGATACCGGCCGTGTCGATCGCCCGACGGACGCGCGGGCTGACGAGCGCGGCGGTTTCGTGGCGAAAGTCGGTTTCGGACGGATGCGCGTAAAGCTCGGAGTCACCGGACGGAAGCTCAGCCAACAGGCGCAGCACGAAGTCCTCGTGGACACGGCCGTTCTGGAGCAGGCCGAAAACGTGGTCGGTCGAACGGATGCCCGAACGCCGGAGCTTCGGCCGGGCCCAGGAGCTCAACAGGTGGAAGATGAAGGCGTGTGAAACGCGGTAGGGCCATTCGCCGCCGGCCCAGCGGGCATTGAGCCACAATGGATCGCAGGTCAGCCGCAGATGGCGGATGCGCCAGCGTTCGGCGTGGCGCAGGAGCACGCGGAGGACGGTCGGGTGGAGGTGGAAGTTGAGGTGGCCGTTGACGTGGTCCAGCGGCAGGCCCGTGGCACAGAAGCGCTCAAACTGGGAAGCCAGCTCGCGCTCGATGCACGGTTCGAGGGAACGGTCGAAGAAGAGGCGGAGGCCGGCCAGGACGGGGGAATTTGGAAAACGCTGAACGCTGAACGCTGAACGTCGAACATCGAAGGAAGCCCCTCTTCGGAGTTCAGAGTTCGGCGTTGAATGTTCGGCGTTTGCTACCGTCCTTCCACCGACCAGCACTATGTGAAGCCCCACGCCGAGTTTCGGATTCTCCCGCGCGATCCGGACCGCTTCGTCGGCGAACGGTTCGTTCACCATCAGGCTGGCGGAGGTGAGGATGCCTTCGCGATGGGCGCGGAGAACGGCGGCGTTGATCCCGGGAGAGCGGCCGAAGTCGTCGGCGTTGACGATGAGCCGACGGACGGCAGACGGACTCGGCTCAGGCCGGCCCATAGTTCGGGGTCAACGCACCGGAGGAGAGGCGGAACCAGGTGCGGAGGATGAGCGCGATCTTCTGGAGCTTGGTCAGCTTGGTCAGCGTGGGGCCAAAGACGTTGAACTGGCGCTGCTCCAGCTTGGCCAGGAGCCGCCAATAGACGGAACCCATCAGCTCGGCCGCGATCATGTTGCGACGGTCAGCGGCAGGCAGGAGCTCGCGCGCCTTGGCGTAGTGGAACCGCGCACGCTGGCCGACGCTGAAGGCGAGTTCACGGAATTCCGGCGTGTAGTTCCCGCGCAGGATGTCCTGCTCGGAGACCTTGAACCGGCGGAGTTCTTCCAGGGGGAGATAGATGCGGCCGCGTTCGGCATCGACCTTCACGTCGCGCAGGATGTTCGTCAGCTGGAGGGCCTGGCCAAGGTGCACGGCGTAGTCGCGGCACTTGGGATCGGTGTAGCCGAAGATCTCGATGCTCAGCAGCCCGACGACGGAGGCGACGCGGTAGCAGTATTGCTCCAAGCCCGCGTAGTCCTCGTAGCGGACGGTGTCGAGGTCGGTCTCGCAGCCGACGATCAATTCGTCGAACAGGGCGAAGGGCAGGCGGCATTGCCGGATGAACGGCTGCAGCTCCTGGTTGACGACCATCCGGGGCTTTTCACCCGCACAGGCGCGGCGAATGTCGTCGCGCCATTCCTGGAGTCCACGGCGGCGTTCCTCCACGGGGCGGGATTCCTCGTCGGCCACGTCGTCCACCTCGCGGCAGAAGGCGTAGAGCGCGGCCATGCCCTCGCGTTTGGCCTTGGGCAGGAGGATGAAGGCCAACGCGAGGTTGGACGAGCTCTTGCGGGTGATGGCCTCCGACTGCTGCATCGATCAGAGGTCCGGGTTCTGCCCCGGTTCGCGCAAGGGCGGCAATCCGCCGGTCTCGGCCAACGTCGGGTTGCGGACGCGCTCCACGCCGGACGATCCCGAGCTGGAGCGCTTGCGGCGGCGGTGGCGGCGGTGGCGGTGCTCGGTGGCCTCGCCGGTCTCGGGATCGACCCGGGCGACGCCCTCCTCGCCATCCTGATACTTGGGGTAGGTGGCGCGCTTCTTCGTCGGCTTGCGGTAGAACATCCGCGCGACGACCGCGATGATGATGGCGAGGACGAGGAGGATGCCGATGACGATGCCGGCCTCTTTCAGGCCGCTGTTCATCATGTTGTCCCACCAGCCGCCCGTGATGGGGGCCGAGGAGCTGCGCCCGGAGGAGCCGAGCTGGGCGAGAAAACCTACCGTTGCATTCATGACTGGCTTTTCCTGTCGGGGTCCGCGGATTCCTCGTCGGCGGAACCGTCCACCGAGAGGTTGAGCCGCTGCATCCTGTAGCGCAGGGCGTGGCGGCTGATCTTCAGGTGATCCGCCGTCCGGCCGAGATTGAACCGGCATTGCTCCAGGGTCTGCATGATCACGTGACGTTCGTAGCCGGAAAGGATTTCGTCCAACGGGCCTTCCGGAATCGTGTTCGGAGTCTCACCACGCCTCAGCCGCGTTTCCAATGCAAAATCCGGCAGGCTGGACGCCATGAGCTCCTTGCCCGGCTCCAGGATCACCGCGCGCTCGATGGCGTTGCGCAGCTCGCGGACGTTCCCCGGCCAATGGTGGGACCGGAGCTTCTGCCGCGCGCCGGGGCTGAGGGCGACGAGGGGCTTCTTGGTGGCCGCGGAAAAATGCCGCAGAAAATGCTCGGCCAACAGCAGCACATCCTCCCCGCGTTCGCGCAGGGCGGGCGGGCGCATCTGCACGACGTTCAGCCGGTGGAAGAGGTCTTCGCGGAACTCGTTGCGGCGGATGGCCTCCACGATGTCGCGGTTGGTGGCGGCGATGAGCCGGACATCGACGCGCAGCTCCTCGTTCCCGCCCACCCGGGTGAACGTGCCGTCCTCCAGGAACCGCAGCAGCTTGGCCTGGAGCGGCCGGCTCATGTCGCCGATCTCGTCGAGAAAGACCGTGCCGCCATCCGCCTCTTCCACCCGACCGGGCTTGGTCCGGACGGCCCCGGTGAAGGCGCCCTTTTCGTGGCCGAAGAGCTCGCTCTCCAGCAGGTTCTCGGGAATGGCCGCGCAGTTCAGCCGGGTGTAGTTGCGCTGGCGGCGTTCGCTCAGGCTGTGGAGACAACCGGCGATCAGTTCCTTCCCCGTGCCGCTTTCGCCGAGGATCAGGACGGTGGCCTGGGTCGGGGCCACGGTCTGGATCAGCTTCCGCAGGTTCACCATCTGGGTGGATTGCCCGATGATCTGCTCCAGGCGATAGACCTCGGACCCGCGCTCGCGCAGCGCGGCGTTTTCCCGGATCAACCGGTGGCGCTCGGCGCACTTGGCCACGGAATGCAGCAGCTCCTCGGGCGCGAAGGGTTTGGCCAGGTAGTCCATCGCCCCGGCCTGGATCGCCTCGACCGCCAGCTTGGGCGTGGCGAAGGCGGTGATCATCAACGTCGGCAGGCCTGGCTTTTCCTCGGCGATTTTGCGGAGGAACTCGTAGCCGTTCATGCCGCCCAGCCGGGCGTCGGTGATGACGAGGAGCAGGTCTTCCCTGGCGAGGATGCCCAGAGCTTCCTCGGCCGATTCCGCCGCGAGCACCGCGTAGCCTTCGCCCGTGAGGATCGCCCCGAGGGAGGCCCGCATGTTCTTCTCGTCGTCAACGACCAGGATCGGAGGAAGCTTCGGGCTCATCATCGGTGTGCAGCAGGGTTTTTGAGGGAAACACCAGGACGAAGCGAGCCCCTTGTCCCGGCCGGGATTCCAGGCGGACGGTGCCGCCGTAGAGCTCGGCGTTGTGTCGGACGATGGCCAAACCCAGCCCGGACCCGGTGGACTTGGTGGAGAAACCGCTCTCGAAGATCCGCTCCCGGCGCTCCGGCGGAATGCCCGGGCCGTCGTCCTCCACGACGACCTTCACCGAGTCGTCCTCGCCCCGCTCGGCTTCCACCGTCACGTTGCCGGCCGAGCCCAGGGCCTCGCGGGCGTTTTGCAGCAGGTTCACGAAGATCTCCCACAGATGGACGCGCTGCATGAGCAGCGCCGGCAGATCGGCCGCGAAGACGCGGCGCACGCCGATGCCGAAGCCGGCCGCCGGCGGAAAGACCTCCTGGATCGCGCGGTTCAGCTCCTCGACCACTTTCAGCCGCTCCACCTTGCCGTCCGCCAGCTTCGCGTAGCCCATCAGCTCCGTCAGGATGCGGTCCGAACGCGCCACCTCCTCGCGGATGATCTCCAGTTGGGAGCGGGCCGGTTCGTCACGGACGGTTTTCTGGAGCACGAAGGCGGCGTTGGTGATGATCGCGAGCGGGTTCCTCAGGCGATGGGCGATCTCCGCCGAGAGCCGGCCGGCGGTGTGGAGCTGCTCGTTGCGCACGAACATCTCCGCCGCCTCGGCCCGTTCCTCCCGTCGTTTCCGGATCAGGATCTGGGATCCGTGGGCGCAGGCCGTGGTCAGGGCCAGGACCACGAGACGAATCAGAAACGGCTCGGTCTTGCCATCCGGGTAACTCGCCTCGAAGGCGCGGCGGATGTCGGGATCGAAGGTCTCGAACTCCTCCGTCAGGATGCCGACATCGATGCCTCCGGCGATCAGATAGAGCCCGCAGACGCAGATGTTCAGGGCCACCCCCGGGGTCGTGTGAGGCAGGCTGATCGCGTGCCGCACGATCAGGACGAGAAGCATCCAGAAAAGGGTGCTGTCGAACCCGCCCGTCAGCAGGGTCAGCGCACAGATCAGCAGCGTGTCGAAGAAGCCGCCCAGGAACACCATCCACTCCAGGGCCGCCGACGGCATCCGCCGCACCCCGAACATGATCGCCGCCAGCACCGCCTGCACGCCCACATAGACCAGCAGCAGATTCTGGAGCGATTCGACGACGACCTCGCGTGTGAAGCTGGCCTCGTCGAACCAGACCCGGCGGAAGAACACCGAGTAGAGCATCACGGCCGCGCCCAGCCGCACGGGGAAGACGATGTCGCGCTCGATCCTCCGCGCCCGCACGGCCCACTGGCCCATCGGCCCGCCGAACGCGCGCAGCAGCCCCTCGATCCCGTCTTTGAGCCGCTGTTTCACCGGGCCGACCATAACGCTAGCCCAGCAGCGATTCCGCCCGCTTCGCGATCCCCTCCACCGGCCAGAGCCGGCCGATGCCCTCGTAGCCGCAGGACAACATCCCTTCCTCCGGCCCGATGAACTCCACGCCGCGCGCCTTGAGCGTCGCCGCATTCGCCTGCGTGGCCGGGTGCAGCCACATCTTCCCGTTCATCGCCGGAGCCAGCAGCACCTTCGCCTGCGGCCGGAGGGCCAGCGCGATGCAGCTCAAGGCATCGTCGGCCAACCCATGCGCCAGCTTCGCCATCGCGTTGGCCGTGGCGGGTGCGACCAGCAGCAGGTCCGCCTCGTCGGCCACGCGGATGTGCGACGGTTTCCAGCCTTCATCCTCGTCGTAAAGATCCGTGATCACCGGGCGGCGCGAGAGTGTCTTGAAGGCCAGCGGCGTGATGAAGCGCTGCGCGTCCGCCGTCATCACCACCGTCACGGCGAAGCCCGCCTTGGCCAACAGGCTCGTCAGGTCGGCGGCCTTGTAGGCGGCGATGGAGCCGGTGACTCCGAGGACGACGTTCTTGGGCGCGCTCATGGAAAACGGAGGTTCAATCGAAGCTCGGCGGGGTGGCCCGGGCCTGCTTCATCCGCTCGGCGGCGAGGATGGCCCGGGCGCGGCGCACGTCCTCCTCGATGCTCGTGCTGATGAGGAGGTAGTCGAAGTGCTTCCATTGGGCCAATTCCTGCCGGGCCACGCTGAGCCGCTTCTGGATGACCGGCGGAGCGTCGGTGCCGCGCTTCTTCAAGCGGCGCTCCAGCTCGCTCATGGAGACGGGCGTGAGAAAGATGCAGACCAACGCGCGGCGCAGCTCCTCGTCCTCCTCCGCCTTGGCTTGGATGGCGGCCGCGCCCTGCACGTCGATGTTCAGCAGCACGTCGCGGCCGGAACGGAGCTTCGTCACCACCTCGCTCTTCAATGTGCCGTAGCTGTTCCCATAGACGGTGGCGTGTTCCAGGAAGTTGCCCGCCTGCACGCGCTTCAGGAAATCGCCGGCTTCGAGGAAATGGTAGTCCACCCCGTCCTTCTCGCCCGGCCGCGCCGCTCGGGTGGTGCAGGTGACCACGCGGGTCATGTTCGTCTCGGTCGCGATGAGCTGCTGGCAGAGGGTGGTCTTGCCGCCGCCGGACGGGGCGGAGACGACGATCAGCAGCGCGTTGGATTTGGGGTTGTCCATGCGGTCACTCCACGTTCTGGGCCTGTTCGCGGAACTTCTCCAGCTCGGTCTTCAACACCACCACCTCGCGGGAAATGACCGCGTCGTTCGCCTTGGAGCCGATGGTGTTGATCTCGCGGTTCATCTCCTGCGAGAGGAAATCCAGCGTGCGCCCCACGGCGTCCTTGGACTTCGCGATGGTCTCGAACTGCGCGAAATGGCTCTTCAACCGCGCCAGCTCCTCGCTGATGTCCGAACGGTCGGAATAATAGACGATCTCCTTCAGCAATCGTTCGTCGTCCTCCGGCGGCAACGGCAGCCCGGCCGACGCGACGCGTTCCCGCAGCTGTTCGCGGAAGCGCCGCATCACCTCCGGGGCCTGGGCTTCGACCTTGGCCACGGATTCGGTCAGCACGGCGATCCGTGCCCGCAGATCCGCCGCCAAGTGGTCCCCTTCGCGTTCGCGCATCGCGACCAGATCCTTGAGCGCGGCCACCAGCGCCTTCTGCAACACCGGCCAAACCGCCTCAACGTCCTGCACCGGCGTGGCGACCTCGACGACGCCCGGCACGCGCAGGACGTGTTCGAGGGAAACGGGCCCGAGGTTCAACGCATGGGCCAGCGGTTCGAGCTGGGAGACGAGCGAACGGGCAAGCTCGGCGTTGATCCGCGCCGGAGGCGTCGAGCCGGAACCGGCCTCCAGGACGACCTTGCAGCTCACGCGGCCGCGCGAAACGACGCGATTGATCTCCTCACGGACCCGGGATTCGAGCGCGTCGAGTTCTCGCGGCAGACCGAGGGCGATCTCCGACTGCTTGCGGTTCACGGAGCTGGTTTCGACGGTGATCTTGAGTCCCTCGTGGGACGCTTCACCCCGTCCGTAGCCGGTCATCGACTTCATTGAGCGCTTGAATATGGAGAGGGGGGCGGGGCAGCGGAAGCCATTTCCCGGAACGGGCCGGCCGGACGATTGCGGAACGGCCCGGTTGGGCCAAGCTGCCCTCCATGAAGACCGTTGCCGTTGTCGGCGCCTCGAATGACCGGGCCAAATTTTCCAACAAAGCCGTGCGGGCCTACGTGCAGCAGGGCTACCGCGTGTTCCCGGTGAACCCGAAGGAAGCCGCCATCGAAGGGTTGCCCGCGTTCAAATCGGTGCTGGACCTGCCGGAGCGCCCGGCGCTGGTCAGCGTCTATCTGCCGCCGCCGCTCGTGTTGAAGGTGCTGCCGGACATCGCCGCGAAGGGTTGCGACGAGCTCTGGCTGAATCCCGGCACGGAATCCGACGAAGTCCTCGCCGAAGCCGAACGTCTCGGCCTGAACGTCATCCAGGCGTGCAGCATCGTGGCCGTGGGGCTTTCCCCGTCCCGGCTGTAGCAGCCGGGACGTTCAGCCGCATTTTCCGTAGGGACAGTGGCGGCAGCCGTTGTCGCAACAGTGGCCGCGGCGGACGTGGTAGGCGGCGGTGAAGACGAGCGAGCCGGAGGCGGTGACGTAGTAGTCGCGGCCCGGCACGGCCGAATCGGCGGGATCGCCGGCGGCGGCTTCCAGGCAGGTCTGGCAGAGGCAGGCGGAGGGACCGAAGTTGCGATGGAGACGCTCCAGCTTTTCGGCGTCGATCTTCACGCCGAGGCACCAGCAATCGGAGGTCTCCGGGCCCGCAGGATCGAACCCGCATCGGTTCGGCTCGCCGCAGGCCGGACACAGGGCCTGGGGGGCAGGAAGATTTCCAAGAACGGAGAGAATCATTCGCGAACCGGTTGCGCCTAAGGAATCAGGTTTGCCCCCGCGATGGCAACCCCGCTCGCCGCGATTCCCGCGTTCAAGCCCATCGCCCGCTGGCCGATGAATGGAGAGGACCGGCGGCGGATGCATCCCGGGGCCCGACACCAGCCACGCCAGCGCGGCCCGTTTCCCCCTGTCGCCCGGCATCACGCACAGATGCCGGGCCGCAATCCATTCCGCCGGTCCAAATTTCAACTCCGCGAAAAAAACGCACGATGCAGGCTCCGTGCCGCGCTCGGCTGCGAACGGACCGGGGTGCCTGCCGCGGTCCACGGGCTTCTGTTGATGAGAATTGGATCGCTCCGTCGCGTCGCCCAGGCCCTTTCGATCATCCCGCGTTTCCCGCCGCCCACGACGGCGTTCAGCAAGCACGAGCCCGCGCCACCGTGCAAGCGCCGAGGCGGCGCTCAGGGTTTCAGCCTTGTCGCCTCGATGCGGCCAATGGCCTCGCCCGGCAGCCGCGCGTCCAGCGAGCCCTCCGCCGGCGTCTGCGGCTCGACGTGTCCGTCGATGAACACCGCCAGCGCCTTCTTGCCGTGGCGGAAATGCGCCGTCTTCTCCCCCGCGCTCACGTAGTAGAATTCCTCCACCATGGGACGGTCGGGCGAGGCGGGAGCCTGGAAATCGTTCACCTGCGCGGCGTCGGCGAAGAGCACCGTGCCCGAGGGATTGGCCACGCGGGTGATGAGGAACGCGGGCCCGGCCACGGGGCTGGAGAGATGCAGGTTGTAGCCGTAGCCCCAGGAAGCGCCGTTGGCTTTGGGCTTGTAGAGCGGATCGGCGAAGTCGAACTCCGGACAATGCTGCACGCCGTTCGCCTGGAGGTAGGGCCAGAGCTTGCCCTGCGTGGTGTCCAATCGGCGGTTGCCTTCGGAACCGCGTTCCAGCCAGCCGAACCACCAGACATCGCCGCCATCCACCGCCTCGCCGCGATACTTGAAGGACTCGTCGCGGTTGTCCTGCCAGTAGAGCCGCGCGGCGAGCCCGAGCTGGCGAAGCTGGTTGAGGCAGACCGTTTGCCGGGCCGTTCGTTTGGCCCGGCCCAGCACCGGCAAGAGCAACGCGGCGAGGATCGCGATGACGGCGACGACCACGAGCAGCTCCACCAGGGTGAAGCCCCGGAAGCCGCGCGGCGTGGAAGGGAGCCGGATCATGGACGCAGGAGCTTGAGACGGTAGTTCGCGTTCGTCGAGGGGGCCGAAGCGTCCAGCCATTGGCGGAACGAACCGTCTCCGGGCGGAATCGCGTTGGTCTCGGCGACGGTTTCCCACGTCGCGAAATCGACCGTTCGCTCCACGGCGGCGGTCCAGTTGGTCGGAAGCTGGAAGCGGAGCTCGGGTCCGGGAAGCGTGTGGACCAGCTCCAACTTGGGAGGATCGGGAAGGCGGACGGCGATGCGGTCAAACCGGCCGCGCGCGAAGATCGAGCCGCCGCCGAAGCTCTGGTAGGAAGCCATCGCGACCGCGTCGAGCCGGAAGCCCGTGCTCAACGCCGTCAACGCCACTCGATTCGTCAGCACCGGCACGCTGTTCGACACCAGCACGGTGGTGAGCGCGCGGCCCACAGGTTGATAGCTCATCGTCACGCGATAGGGCGCGCCGACGTGGAGCGGATACGGGAAGATGAACTCCAGATGCGGCTGGTTGCTGCGCGACCAGATGGAGGGCGAAAGCGTGTCGCCGAAGCCGTTCACCGTGTCGGGAAAATAGGTGAGCTCGACGATGTTTCTCGGGCCTCGAGCGGCATTGACGCCGCTGCCGCGCGAGAAGTTCGTCCGCGTCGCCGCGTCCATTCCATAGAGCCCGAAGGCCAGCTCGAAGGTGCCGCCCGTTCCGCTCGGCCCACCCGCCTGGATCTCGGAGAACTCCACGTCGAACGCGACCTCGAACGCATCGGTCTCGGCCAGGACGGTTCCCAGCGGACGATGGAAGAAGGTGTTCGTCTTCGAGGAATCCCAGGTGAAGTCGAGCGTGCCCGCCGTCTCGTTCCACTGGCACAGCGCCGCGTCGCCGAACACGCGCCAGCCGCGCGTCGCAGGATCAGTGGAAAAATCCTCCGTCCATTCCGCCGCCGACGCGGAGAGCGCCGACAGCAGAAGGACGGACAGGAATGAACCGTTCCGGTTCATGGTGCGAATCGGGCAGGCTCAGGATTGGCGACGACGACGCAGCGCGGCCAAAGCGCCCAAGCCCAGCACCCCGAGCGCGACGCTCGATGGTTCGGGCACGGGCACCACCGGAGCCACGACGGAGAGCCCGTCGATCTCCGCTTTGCCCGCCAGCACGTCGATGCGGATGTATTCGATCGACGGCAGCACCACGGATTGGCCGTTGCCATCCACCGCCCACGCCAGGTCGTAGCCCGTGCCGCCCGCCGAACCGTCGTAGGCCAGACGGATGCCGGAGAGGTCGAGGTTGTTGAAGTCCGCCGCCGTCAGCGAGGGATCAACCGGCTTGGTGAAATCGCCCGCGCCGTCCGTCGGGAAATAGCCGTC
>CAMLMI010000062.1 GCA_946480965.1 uncultured Verrucomicrobiales bacterium
GGCGTGGGGATGGGCTCCGCATCGGCCGAAATGATTGGTCCGCGGTCATCGCTGCGTTCATCTTCCGGCGGCCAGCGAAAGAGTTCACCTCTTGCGGACATGCTGTAGGGACGCCAATACCAGAAAAGAACGTTGGTCCAAGTGGTGCCTCGCCCCAAGCGCTGCGGTGAAAACGACGGTATGCTCATCCGATTGTCCGAGGGCTTCGGGTAGGGAACATTCCAAGCCCAGACCGTGCCGTTGGTCTTCAGGGCGAGGAAATTGCACCGGGCAGCGGCGATCTGGCTCCAGTCGGCATCAGTTCCGATCTTGGAAGGCAGAGGTTGGCCAAGCTCGTTCGTTTGGTTGCCCGGAAAGAGATTCCAGAGCGTGCCGTCCGGCTTGAGTCCGATGGCGAGATAGAAGCCGCTGGCGACCGAACGCCAAGGTCCGCCCGCTACAAACTGTCCGCCTTCGGGAGCGTATTGCGAGAGACGTGGGCCTTCGTCTTCTCGGTCGTCTGTGGTCAATGGGCGGACGCCGTTCACCCAAAGCCGGCCGTCTTCGAGAAGGACAAAGATGCTATCTGCCGGGCCTTCCACGATCTGGGCGGTGCCTTGGAGGCGCGGTGTGCCATGTCGAGGTTCCGGATTCAAGACGGCGTCCCAGACGCGGTGATGGATGGCGGTGGAAAGGGCGCTGGCGAAGACCAACGTGCCGCCCAGCGACCCGAAGTTGCGGAGCAGATCGCTGCTGCCGACGTCCACCCGACGGGCATTGCGGAAGATTAGGATCAACACGGCCGCACACAGCAACGGCCAACCCAAGGCGAGGCCGAGCTTTCCGCTCCAGGGAACGACCTCGAGCGCGATCGGAAAGAATACTACGAACGACAGCGCCATGAAGCCGCCCGCCACCAAGGTCAGACCGAAGGCTTGGAGCATCTGGCGGGACAATGTCGAAGCGTAGAAGGAGACGACGACCAACAGGGCAGAAATACCGGCGAGCTGGCCCAGCACATCCCAACCGGAATTCCGGCCGAGCAAGGGACTCTCCAAGCCAAACAGGGCGCGGACTTGTTCCAGCAGCCACGGTGCGACGCCACCGAACAAGCAGCCCAGCAGAAGCGCGCAGACCAGTTTGAGCGCCGTCTGGCGAGTGCGGGAGACGGGCAGGCACCAGAGTCCGGCCAGCGTGTTCATCCGGCGTTCTTCCGCCACGGCCCTGCACCCGATGAAGATCGGCACGATGAGCCAGAGCACGAAGCAATGGCGGGACAGTTCTCGGATCGAGGTGCCGCCAGCGGACGATATGTCGGCGAAGAGCCGAAAGCGGTCGCCCATCATTGCCGCGAGGTGCAGCGCGAGGAGCGTGAGGGCGACGAGCAGGCCTTCGCGGTGGAGCAGGAGTTCCTTGGCCCAGAGCGCCGACCAGGTGCCGCGCCGTCGGGTGAACAGGCCGAAGCCGGAGACGGGCACTTCGGTGTTGGCCTGGGCGAAGAACCGGGCGGCGGTCTGCGGAACTTCCTGCCAGCGCAGGAAGAGCACGATGGCCAAGACGAGCCCGGCCGCGCTGTAGATACCGGCCATCCACCACAGGTCGAAGGCGAACCAGTCCGCCATCAGCACCAGTCCCAGCGGCGCGAGCAGGGTGAGCCAGAACGCGGGCGAGGTTTGGCGGCAGAGCAGGGTGGTCCATAGTCCGCCGGTCGCCAGCACGATCAGGCCGAAGAGCAACTGGGCGGAGGGAACCGCGACCTGGATGCTGGAGCCGCCGCCCAGGTCGGCGGCGGTTTTTCCGGGGTTCAAGCTCGCCGCCACGGCCCAAATGGACACGACGGCGGCGAGCACGAGGCCAAGTTTGAGGGTCAGGAGCCGCCCCCTAGACACTGGCTGCATGAGCAGGCCCACCAGTGTCCCTGTCTTCAGCTCCTGACCAAATGGGGTGAGACCGAGCATGAGTCCGGACGCCAGCACCGCGAGGGTGAAGACGAATTGGGCGGTCTTCTTCGGCAAGATCCAGCGTGTGGCATAGCCCGCCAGGACGAAGCCCAGCGCTCCGAGCCAGACCGGCAGGAGGAGCCGGATTTCCTTCTTCCAGAGCGCGTTCATGGCTTCTCGGTGGCGAGGGTTTTCGAGGCGACAAAGATTTCCTCCAGGGTCAGCGCTTCGCAGCGGAGATCCTCGGGTTGGTGGCGGCGCAGGAGGTCCATCAGCCGGTCGGTGGCGCCGTTGGCCAGGATCTCCATTTCGCGGCCGGACTGGCGGACGCTGAGGGAGCCGGTGAGATCGAGCGGTGGCGGGGTTTCGGTGAAGCGGGCGCGGATCTTACGGAAGCGGCCCCGGGCCGCGTCGGCGTCCATCGTGAGGAGTTCGCGGCCGTGGTCGATGATGGTGAATTCGTCGATCAAGCCCTCGAACTCGGAGATGAGATGGGTGGAGACAAAGACCGTGCGGTCGCCGTCGCCGGCCGACTGGTAGGCGCCGATGACCGTCTCGATGAACTCGCGGCGGACGATGGGATCGAGACCGGAGGTGGGTTCATCCAGCAGCAGCAGATCGGGCTCGGGACAGACGGCGGCGATGAGCGCGAGCTGGGTCTTCTGGCCCTTGGACATGCTGGCGGCCTTCTGCGTGGGATTCAGTTCGAGGCGCTTCAGCAGGTCGGCCTGGAGGGCGAGGTTCCACTTAGGGCGGAAGCTGGCGAAGTAGTGGAGCGTGTCCATGACGGTCATCCACGGGTAGAAGGCGACGGCGTCGGGCACGTAGCTGAGCCGTGCCTTGATCGCGACTTCGTCGCGGCGCGGGTCGAGACCGAAGACACGGACGCTGCCGGAGTCGGGCTTCAGCAGGTTGAGCAGGCACTTGATGGTGGTGGTCTTGCCCGCGCCGTTGCGGCCGAAGAAGCCGTAGCAACGGCCGGGCTGGACGGTGAGGCTGAGGCCGTTGACGGCGTCCTGTTTGCCGTAGCGGCGGACCAAGCGGTCGAGGGCGATGATGGGGTTGGTGGTGGGTTTCATGCGGTCTCCTTAGCGTCTGCGGAAGAATGGGTGGGGCTCTAGGCGGGGTCTTTGGCTTCGGCGGCCTTTTGCTCGAAGTAGTCCAGCCGTTCGTTGACCAGCTTGAGGAAGGCGGCGCGGTCCACCTGGAGGTGGTGGGCGGTGACGACGGCCTCGTCGATCTCGGTGACGAGGAGCTTCTGCTTCACCTGCTTGGTGAAGGGCGTGGCGCCGTCCTTCAGGAAGCAGCCCTTGCCGGGAAGCGTCTCGATGACTCCCTGGGCCTCCAGCTCGGCGTAGGCCTTGGCGACGGTGTTGCGGTTGACGCGTAGCTGTTCGGCCAGGACGCGGACGGAGGGCAGGGGTTCTCCGGCTCGGACGGCCCCGGAAGCGGCGGCGTAGCGGACCTGGTCCACGAGCTGGAGATAGACCGGCTTGCCTGACTTGAAATCGATTTCCAGCAGCATGGGAGGCTTCCTTAAGTGTCATAGGACACTATGACATATTGGGTGCGGTGTCAACGCGAAGATTTGGGCGCTGATTCCTTCTCTTCCTCTTCGTCCTCCTCCTCGTCTTCGTCTTGGTCCAAGAAGCCACCCTCATCTCCTCAGAGATGTAAACCGGGCAGATGGCGAGAAGGATGTGGAGAACGAGGAGGACAAGGACGAAGACGAAGAATCGATGTTCAGTCCACCTTCAGCTTGTAGCCTTCGGAACGGGCGACGAAGACGGCGGCGGTGAGGTCGCCAACCACGTTGACCACGGTCCGGCACATGTCCAGGACGCGGTCCACGCCGAGCACGATGGCGATGAGGGCCGGGTTCACGCCGATGGTCGAGAGAACGACGATGATGAACGGGATGGACGCGGCGGGCACGCCGGCGGTGCCGATGCTGCCGAGGATGGCGAGGTAGGCCACGAGGATCTGCTGCCCGAGAGAAAGGTCCACACCCGCCAGTTGGGCGAGAAAGAGCACGGTGACCCCTTCGTAGAGCGCGGTGCCGTTCTGATTGGCGGTGGCGCCGATGGTGAGGACGAAGCTGTTGATCTCCTTGGGCACGCCCAGTTCTTCCTCCGAGACGCGCAGGGTGGTGGGCAGGGTGGCGTTGGAGGATGAAGTGGAGAACGCCGTCAGCATGACTGTCTTGAGCTTGCGGAAGAAGGCGATGGGAGACACTTGCGCCAGCCAGCGGAGCGCGATGGAATAGGTGACGAAACAGTGCAGCGCCAAACCCGCCAGCACCGTGCCGAAGAACGCGGCCAACGGAACGAGCAGGTCGAAGCCGAAGCGGGCGACGTTGTTGAAGAGCAGGCAGGCCACAGCCACGGGGGCGACCTTCATGATGAGGTCGATCAGTTTGCCGGAGATGGCCTGGAGCGCCTCCATCGTGCGGATGAAGGGCTCGGTGGTTTCGCGCGGGATGAGCATCATCGCAACGGCGAGGAGCAGGGCGAAGACCATCAGATGAAGCAGATTCGGGGTGTCGGACGCGACGGAGGCGACGGGGTTGGAAGGGACGAAGGATTTGACCACCTGCATCAGGGCGGAGTCGGGATTGGCCGTGGACTTGGTGGCTTCGACGCGCTTTTCCGCTTCGCCGGCGAACTTGGTCTGCAATTCCGCCGAGACTTCGGGCGCGATGCGTTTTCCGGGCTGGATGGTGTTGGTCAGGAACACGCCGATGCCAACGGAGATGGCGGAGATGGCGAGGCAATAGACCAGACACTTGAGCCCGACGCGGCCGACCTTGCGGAAGTCGCCCAGGCCCGCCACGCCGACGATGAGCGAGGAGAAGATCAGCGGAATGACCGTGAGCAGCAGCAGGCGGAGAAAGAGCGTGCCGGTGGGTTCGGTCAGGTTGCGGACGATCCAGGCTACGGCCGAGTGGTCGCCGCCCAAGGTGAAGTTGATCGCCAAGCCCGCCAAGACCCCGATGACAAGGCCGAGGAAGATGCCGATGTGCTGGGTGGGTTTCGCCGGTGGGGAAGACGCATGAGACTCGGCCATGCGGCGAAACCTACCGGGTGGGAAATTTCATGGGAAGGTTCAACGTCCGTGCAGGCCCTTCAAACCGGCATTTTCCAGAGATTTGCATTTGTGGTCTCGCCGGATTTGAACACCTTGTCGCTCGTGCCAGTCTGAAACCCATCGTCATGCTACCGTCGTCCTCCCATGCCGCGCCCTCCGGTCCGCTGACCGGGTTCGATTTCCAACCCCGGCAGCGCCTGGTGTATGGCCCCGGCACGGTGGCTCAGGTCGGCGAATTGGCCCGCAGCGAAGGAGCGAAACGCGTGCTGCTGGTGACCGATCCGGGGTTGGTCGCCGCCGGACACGCGGAGAAGGTCCGTGCGCACCTGGCTGCGGCAGGCGTCGCGGTTTCTCTCTACGACCAGGTGCGGGAGAATCCGACCACGGCCGATGTGGCGCGGTGTTTGGAAGTGGCGCGCAAGGAGCAGATCGATTTCTTCGTCGGCCTCGGGGGCGGCAGTTCGATGGACACGGCGAAGGGCACGAACTTTCTCCTGACCAACGGCGGCGAGATGAAGGACTACTGGGGCGTGGGCAAAGCGCCGAAGCCGATGCTGCCGCTCATCGCCATTCCCACCACGGCCGGCACCGGCAGCGAATGCCAATCCGCCGCATTGATCGCGGACGAAACGACCCACCAGAAAATGGCCTGCCTCGATCCCAAGGCGATGGCGCGCGTGGCCGTGTTGGACCCCGAATTGACCGCGTCGTTGCCCAAGCGGGTGGCGGCCTGCACGGGATTGGACGCTGTGGTCCATGCGGTGGAAACGGCCGTGACGCGCAAACGCACCAAGCTCTCGCAGATGTTTTCCAGGGAAAGTTTCCGCCTCTGCGTCCGGCGCTTCGGCGAAGTGATGTCCGGCTCGGCCTCGGCCGAAGCCCGGGGCGACATGCTTCTCGGGGCGGCCTTTGCGGGCTGCGCGATCGAGAACTCCATGCTCGGCGCAGCGCATTCGGCTGCCAATCCGCTCACGGCCCACTACGGCATCGTCCACGGCCAAGCCGTTGGTCTCATGTTGCCGCACGTGGTGCGCTTCAACGGCCAGGAACCGGCCGTCGAGGAAGCCTACGGCGAACTCTTGGCGGCGGCCCGGATCGCGTCGCTGAGCGACAAGTCGGCCACGGAGCGTCTGGCCGCGCTGCTGGAAGGGCTGCTGCGGGAAGCCGGCTTGGCGGCCAAGCTGCGGGACTTGAACGTGCCGGAATCGGGGCCGGCAACCTTGGCCCCGGAAGCGGCCAAACAATGGACCGCGACCTTCAATCCCCGCGCCATCGGTGCGGATGACTTCGCCCGGCTGTATCAAACGGCTTGGTAGTCCGATTACATGTAGCCTCTTAAGGTCCACTAGAAGCCCGTCAAAAACTCCCCGAAGTCTTGGACGGATGAAGTTGGGTGGGAGTCGATTGAAGGCATGGCGCTTTGAAAGCAGAAGGCGAAGCAGGAGGAACTGTTCGTGGCGACGGCCGGGCTGTGGAAAGGCCTTGGACCCCAATTCTTCACAAAGCTCGATACCGTGCTCGGCGAAGCCCGGTTAGATACCCTCGTGGAGACGCAGTGCGAGCCTTACCATCAAGCGGGCTGCCCACCCGGCCTCCAGCCGGGCTTCTATCTCCGAGGGTGTTCGTCGGCTGCTTCGAGAGGAGATCGAAAAGCCAGCGCGGCATCGGTCCTCGCAGACGGCCACCGCGTGCCATGTCCCGGAGGCAGTGCGCCAGCACCTTAGACCTGCCCCCTGAAAGCTGGACGTGACAAAGTTGGAGTTCTGCGGCGAAGCAAGGGAGCAAGCAGGGCATGAAGAAGAGCAGAGTTAGCGGTGAACAGATAATCCACATCCTGCGGTAGGCGGCGGGTGGGCGGACGCGGCGCAGGCCGTGTGCGCGAGGCTCAACCAGAGCCTGGCGACGTTCTACGGGTGCAAGAGGAAGCAGGGGGATTGAGGTTTGGGACGTGAGGGCTCTCTGCATTCGGCCAGGCAGCCCATGAAAGAACGGGCAGATCGAGAGCTTCCACGACAAGCTACAGGACGAATGCCTGATCCGGGAACTCCTTCGGCAGCCAATTAGAGGAGCAGTCCATTCATCGGGGCGTGGCGGATCGAATACAACGTCTTGCGGCCGCACAGCTCCCTAGGCTGTCTGACGCCCGACGAGTTCGCCGCCCAAGCTGGTTCTCGGCGACTCCGGTCGGCCTCGCCTATTGTGTCGAGCCGTCAGGGGATACTTGCAACAATTGGAACAGGAGATGCCTCGCAAAACCTCGTTCCTACTCCAGTTGTTCACATCAACTTGAAGCAAGTTGCCGAACCAAAAACGCATACTTTCAAAGGATTGCGAAACACTGCGAAAACGGGATCGCCATTGACGTCACGCTTCCAGCCTGACCCGGAGGGCGTGGGCAATCCGTCAGCTTCTGGATTCTCCATGAGCCACACCGTTCAGTGATGCCACCGAGACTGTGGCAGCAGGCTGGAAGCCTGTCCTGATCCCGCGAATTTCCGCTTTGCAGCCCGCCCTTCGTCGTCACTCTTTCCGCACCAATGTTTCGCGAGATCAAATCGGTTCACTTCGTCGGCATCTGCGGCACCGCCATGGCGTCCGCCGCCGCCGCCATGCAGGAGCGCGGCTTCACCGTCACGGGCTCGGACCAGAACGTCTATCCGCCCATGTCCACCTTCCTGGCCGACCGGAAGATCGAGGTGATGAGCGGCTACACCGACCGCAACCTCGCCCACAGCCCGGATCTCGTCGTCATCGGCAACGCCATCTCCCGCGGCAACCCAGAGGCCGAGGCCGTGCTGGAGCGCAAGCTGCGCTACTGCTCGCTGCCCGAGCTGTTGAAGGAGTATTTCATCCGTGGCAAACGCTCCCTCGTCGTCGCCGGCACCCACGGCAAGACCACCACGACGTCGCTGCTGGCTTGGGTCTTTGAGCATGCGGGCTTGAACCCCAGTTTTCTCATCGGCGGCATCCCGAACAACCTTGGCCAGGGCGCGCGCTTCACCGACAGCCCGTGGTTCATCATCGAGGGCGACGAATACGACACCGCGTTCTTCGACAAGCGCAGCAAGTTCGTCCACTACCTCCCCGAGGTGGCCATCCTCAACAACCTGGAGATGGACCACGCCGACATCTTCGACAACCTCGCCGCCATCCAGCTCAGCTTCCGCCGCTTCATCAATTTGATCCCGCGCAACGGCCTGCTCCTTGCGAACGGCGACGACGCGAACCTTGCGCCGCTGCTGGAGGTGCCGCACTTCCCGTCGAAGCGCTTCGGCCTCGGCGCCGCCTGCGACTTCCGCGCCGAGTCCATCGATCTGCTGGCCGACAGTTCCCGCTTCAAGCTGGGCTCGACCGAATTCGAGGTGCCGCTGACCGGCGAGCTGAATGTCCGCAACGCTCTCGCCGTGGCCGCCTGCGCGCGTCATTGCGGCCTGAGCGACGCGCAGATCCAGGCGGGTTTCGCGACGTTCCGCAGCGTCCGTCGGCGCATGGAGGTGCGCGGCGAAGCCGGCGGCGTGACCGTCGTGGACGACTTTGGTCATCACCCGACCGCGATTCGGGAGACCCTGCGCGGACTGCGCGTGAAGTTCCCGGGCCGCAAGCTCTGGGCGATCTTCGAGCCCCGCTCGAACACCACCCGACGAAACATCTTCCAGCACGAGCTGGTGGACGCCCTGGAGCGCGCCGACGCCGTGGTTGTCTCCGAAGTGGCACGCCTGGAACAGCTCCCGGTCGATCAACGGCTCAATCCGCAGAAGCTGATGGACGAGCTGCGGCTGCGCGGGAAGCCCTCCGAATACATCGCCACCGTGGACGCCATCGTGGACCACGTCGTCCTCGGCGCGAAGCCGGGCGACGTCGTGGTGGTCTTCAGCAACGGCGGCTTCGGCGGCATCCACGATAAGCTGCTCGTGCGGCTGAAGTAGCGGTTCCCATGCACAGGGCCTGAGTTGATGAGCGATCTCTCTGGGTATGCTTCCTGAGGACTTTGTGAAGTCTTCATCCTGCTTGGCACAACCGACGAAGGAATCTTTTGGGCGGATCAAGAGTGCGGTCCAATTCCTGCCCTGCCCAACCTCGACGAGATGGACTTCTCCGCAACGCTCGACGCATATATCGCGCAGGCCAAAGAACTGATGATCGAGATCGCACAACAGGTGGAGCGCCGAAGGAGCAAGAAGTGGTGGCAGTTCTGGGTGTGAAAACGTCACATGCCTGTGCCCAAAGCCGTTCGACGTTGCGCCTCACGGCTGCAGGCGAGGCGTAACGCAAGCCGGTTACTGAGCGTCGGCGGTGCGTGGTGCTTCAAGAACCCTGGTATCCCGTCTCAGAAATCGCGCGACAGTCCGTGCAGCGCCTGTTTGTCGGAAGGGGCGGCGATCTTCGGGGCCCGGGGATGGGCGGGACTAGACGGTGCTTTCGGCAGGGGCGGCACGGATGAAGACGAGGGCATTTCCAGGATCGCGCCGAGTTCGATCACGGTTTCGCGGAGGATGGCGGCCTGGGCCTTCAGCTCCTCGCCGGCGGCGGCGCATTCCTCGGCGTTGGCCGCGGCGGTCTGGGTGTAGCTGCTGATCTGGGCCACGGTGGAGTTCACGCCGCCGATGCTCTTCGACTGTTCGGAGGACGCGTCGGCGATGCCGACGACGAGCGACTCCATCTTGCGGATGCGTTCGAGAATGGCGTCGAGGCTCACGGCCACGCGGGCGCTGAGTTCCGCGCCGTGGCGGCTTTTCTGGATGGAATCGGCGATGCGGTCGGAGGTTTCGCGCGCGGCGTCGGCGCTGCGGCGGGCGAGGTTGCGGACCTCTTCGGCCACGACCGAGAATCCGGCCCCGGCTTCGCCCGCCCGGGCGGCTTCGACGGCGGCGTTCAGGGCGAGAATGTTCGTCTGGAACGCGATCTCGTCGATCGACTTGATGATCTTGGTGATGTTGTCGCTGGAGGCCTGGACGGCCTGCATGGCGACCTGCATCTCCTGCATGTCGCGCGCGCCGGTCTCGGCCGAGGCCCGGGTCTCCTGAGCCAGTCCACGCGCGGTCTGGGCGTTGGCCGCGTTCGTCTGGGTGGTGCGGGCGGAGGTCTCGATGGAGGCGCTGGTTTCCCCGATGGATACGGACTGGCGGCTGGCGGTTTCGGCCATCGACTGGCTGGCATTGGCCAGGTAGTCGGACGAGGAGGAAACGCTCTCGGCGATGCCGCTCAACCGCCGCGTCACCGTGTCCTGCACCTGGATGAAGGTGTGCAGGCGGCGCGCAATGAAGATGGCCGGAATGGTCTCGAACACCACGAACGCCGCGTGCAGCAGCACGATGCCGAGCGACGCCTCGTAGTTGAAGACGCTGGCCGGGAGGAAAAAGAAGAAGCCCAGATGGTGCACCGCGATGGTCACGGTCGCCGCCAGCACCACGGCCATGCTGCCGAAGGCCGCGAGGATCGCGAGGCAGGCGAACACGTGGAAATGCATCTCGATCATTCCCTTGCCCAGATGGATCAGCAGCCCGCTGGCCGCCATCAGGGCGATGCCGACGGAGATGGCCGCGAGCTTGGAACCCCGGGCGGTCCAGTGCAGCACCAACGGCCCGACCAGGATCGCCGCCCAGCCGACGACGGCGGTGACCATGCCGGTCCCGAAATACAGAGCCGCGCCGACGAAGGCCGGCAGATGCGCGACCAGCAGGATGAGGAACCAGTGCGTGGTCCGCTCCAGATGACGTTTCTCGAATTCGCTCATGGTCGGTCGGGGTTGGAATACTTCAGGCCAATGGGATCGAGGGCCGAACGCAGGCTGCGTCCGGTGGCGCAGCCGAAAGCGGGCAACGGTTCGGGTGTTTCGCCCGCCTGCAATCGGGCCAGCAGCGAACGGTCGGCCAAGGCCGCGCCTCGGCGCGGCGTGGTTTCGGCATAACCGCCGCTGTAACGCAGCGCGCCGGTCGCGTCGTGGATCAACAGCCACGGAGCGCCTTGCAGGCCGTGGAGGGTTTCCAGATCCGCCGAGGTGGTCGGTTCCACGATGAAGCCGGCGGCGGTGAGCTTCTGTTGCCAAGCGGAGTTTTCGCCCACCAGCCAGACTTCTTCGACGGCAGTCGCATCGGCTTGGCGACGGACCAGCTGTTCGGCCACCGACGCCGAACAGCCGCAATCGGCCGCCAGCACATGGACCACGCGCCAAGCCGATCCGCTGGCGGCAGGCAGCGGCTCGGTGGACGCCTTCACGGGCGGAGGCGGCAGCGGCACGTAGTGCGCGGCCATCCACGCCATTGCCGGAAGGCTGATGGCGACGAACCAGCCGGCGAGGAACAATCGGGTGAACCAATCGCGGGCCGATCCGGTATGGGTCGGAGTCGAAGACACGTCTTGTAGGATTATCGGCGGCATCGGTGCATCGGTTGAGGCGAGGTTTCGTCCGGTGAAATCCGTGGAAAACGTCCGCTCGGGGTTTAGCCTTCCGCCCATGCAATCCGTGTTCGCCTTCGGGCGGAGAATCCTGGCCGGTCTTGGTTTCGGGGTCGCGCTGGTCCACGCTGCCAGCGTGTCGGCCGCCGAGTTCAACTACGACGAAGCGAAGGTTCCGCCCTACTCCTTGCCCGATCCTCTCACATGCCTCGACGGCTCTAGGGTGACGACGGCGGACCAATGGCGCACGAAACGCCGCGCGGAATTGCTCCGCCTCTTCGCCGAGAACGTCTATGGCCAGCTCCCGGCCAATCCGCCCCGCGCCCGTTTCGTCCTGCGCGGTCCGGCCGTGGAGGTGTTCGATGGCCTCGCGATTCGCGAACAGATCACCGCCCGCTTCACCCGCGACGAGGACGGTCCGGCGATGGATCTCCTGATCTACCGTCCGGCGAAGGCGAGCGGTCCCGTGCCGGTGTTTCTGGGGCTGAACTTCAACGGCAACCACGGCGTCCACTCCGACCCCGGCATCTTGCTGCCGCGCGGCTGGGTGCCGAACCGTCCGGCCGAAGGGCTGACCAACAACGCCGCCTCCGAACGCCAACGCGGACGCGACATCCACCGTTGGCCCGTCGAGACGGTGCTGCGGCGTGGCTACGCGCTCGTGACCGCCTATGCCGGAGACGTGTTCCCCGACCACAAGGACGGTTTGGCGAAGTCGATCATCCCGCTCTCCTTCGATCCCGGTCAGACGGTCCAGCGTCCCGGCGAATGGAACGCGCTCGCCGCCTGGGGCTGGGGACTGAGCCAGGCGATGGACTACCTGGAGATGCGTCCGGAGTTCGACGCCAAGAAGGTCGCGTTGCTGGGCCATTCCCGCCTGGGCAAAGCCGCGCTTTGGGCCGGGGCGCGCGACGAACGCTTCGCCATCGTCATCTCCAACGAATCGGGCGAGGGCGGCGCGGCCTTGGCCCGGCGCTGGTTCGGCGAAACCACCGCGCGGATCAACACGGCCTTTCCGAACTGGTTCTGCGGCAACTTCAAACGCTTCAACGACCGCGAAGCCGAGATGCCCACCGACCAGCACGAGCTGATCGCCCTGATCGCGCCGCGCCCGGTCTATATCGCCAGCGCGGAGGAAGACCGCTGGGCCGATCCCAAGGGCGAGTTCCTTTCCGGCAAACACGCGGAGCCGGTCTATGCGCTCTTCGGCAAGGCCGGCCTGGGCGTGGCCGAACAGCCGCCGGTGAACACGCCCGTGGGCGACCACATCGGCTACCATGTCCGCACCGGCAAGCACGACGTGCTGGACTACGACTGGGAGCGCTACCTCGACTTCGCCGACCGGCACTTCGGGCGCGCGGCGCGTTGACCTCGGGGATCGGTCGCAAGCCCGTTTCGGTGGGCTTCATCCCCAACCCGCTGCCTTCAGCGCCAAGCCGGCCGCCGCGCCGCCGAGCACCAGCCAGAAGACGTTCACCTTCCAGCGCAAAAGCAGCACCGCTCCGACCGCCGCCAGCAACACGGTGGGAACGTCCACCAGCGCCGCCTGGCCAAGCTGGGCGGTCACGACGAGCATGAGCGCCAGCGAGGCCACGTTCACGCCGTCGAGGAAGGCCCCCGCCACGGGCGAACGGCGCAGACGCGGCACCAGCGGTCCGCTCACCGCCACGAAGAAGAACGCGGGCAGGAAGATCCCCGCCGTGGCCGCCAATCCGCCCATCACCCCGCCGAGCTGGTAGCCGATGAACGTGGCCGTGGTGAAGACCGGCCCCGGCACCATCTGTCCGACGGCGACGGCGTCGAGCAATTGCGCCTCGGTCATCCAGCCGTGGCGTTCCACCAGCCCGTTGCGGAGGAAGGCCAGCAGCACGTAGCCGCTGCCGTAGAGCACCGAGCCCGTCTTGGCGAAGAACCAGAACAGGCCGCCCAGCGTGACGGGTGTCGCCGCAGCGGCCGCGCCCGTGGCCGCCGCTCCGGAAGGAACCGCCGCGAGGACCGGAAGGAGGCACGCCAGCTTGCCGTCGTTTCCCGGACGGAACGCGCGTCCCAGCGCCATCGCCGTTCCGGCTCCAAAGAGCAGCAGCAGTTCGTTGGTCCCGAGGAAGCCGAGCGCCGTGGCCAGCAGCCCGAGCACGGCCAACGCGCGGCCCTTCACCGCCGTCCGCCCGAGCCCCCAGAGCGCCTGCACGACCACCGCGATGATGACGGGCTTCACGCCGTGGAGGATGCCCGACAGTTCCGGCACGGCGCCGTAGCGTTGGTAGGCCCAGGCCAGCGCGAACATGATGAGCATGGCCGGAGCGATGAAGCACGCGCCCGCCACCAGCAGTCCTGCCCAACCCGCGCGGCGATGCCCGATGTGGATGGCCATCTCCGTGGAGTTCGGACCGGGGATCAGATTGGTCGCGCCCAGGAGGTCGAGGAACTCCTCGCGCGTGAGCCATTGGCGGCGGCGCACGACCTCCGCCTCCATCATGGCGAGATGCGCGGCCGGGCCGCCGAACGCGGTGGAGCCGAGCTTGAGGAAGAGCCCGGCCAGCTCGGCCAAGCGGCCCTTCGTTGCCGGCGTTTCAGCGGACATTTTTCGGGTGGCTTGGGAGGGGCTCGGCCGGGCCGTTCTCGTTCATCGCGGACTTGGCCGCAATGCCGCTAGCCGCCGCCCAGCGGTTCGGTCTGGCGTTCGAGAATCCAGCCGGTGAGGCCGTCTTCGGCCTCGACCTGGAGCCATTCGTCCTTGCGGCCGGTCACGGTCAGCTCGGTGCCGTCGGTGGGGGTGGACTTGCTCTGGGAATCGGAGAGCGGGCCGCGTCGGATGACCGCTTCGGGCTGGATGACCACGACCCGGCGGGTCCAGAGACGGTCATGGGCGACCAGTCCGGTGGCCGAACCGAGGAGCAGCGTCGCCAAGCCGAACGCCAAGCGGGCGTGGCGGAGCGCGGATCTTCGCTCCGGCTTGAGCGCGACGAGGGCATGGAGCGCGAACCAGAGGCAGGTGCAGAGACCGGTGGCCACGGCCCAGACGTTGGGCGAGACGCGGCCGAGCAGCGAGGCGAGCGATTCGTCGGGCTTGTGGCCGGCCTTGAGGCGGGCCATGCGGAGGTTGTTCAGGATCTCGGCGTCGCCGGGGGCGAGGCGCTGGGCACGGGAAAACGCCGCGATGGCGCGGCCGATCTCGCCAGCCTGGTAGCGGGCGTTGCCGAGGTTGAACCACAGGGTGGCGTTGGCCGGGCCGGAGGAGGCCATCTGCTGGTAGGCCTCCGCCGCTTCCGCGTAGCGCCCCTGTTCATAGAGGCGGTTGGCGGTCTGGAAGGATTCCTCGGCGGAAGCGGCGTTCATGCGCGCGTTTCCGATCACCAGCAGCAGGAGCAGGAGGGCGAGACGGCTCATTTCACTTTCTGGAGGTCGGCCAGCACGGACTCGATCCTGGGAATCCAGGAGGCCAGTTGGGCGCTCGTCTGGTGCCCGGCGTAGCGCACGTTGTTGCACGCCTGGAAGAGCTCGTGGCAGCGGGCGAGCAGATCCTCGGAAGCGCCGCGCCCGCGCAGGCGCTCGTCGATCACGGATTCGGTGATGCCGGAGGCGGGGAGGCGGAGGCGCTCGCCGATCTGCTCCTGGAGCAGGCGGAAGGCGGTGGCGAAGAAAAGTTCGGTCTCGTCGTTCTTGGCGTGGGTGGCGAGCTCCGTCAGCCCGAGGCGGATGCGCTTGGAGACGTTTTTTTTCCGTCCCAGTTCGGGGTCCCGGGCCATGGCCTCGCGGCGGCGGCGGACGAGGAGCGCGCCGATCCAGGCGAGCGGGGCGACCGCGTTGAGCGCCCAGAACCACGGCTGGTGCAGCAGCTGCAATGGGGGCGAGGCGAGCTGGCCTAGCGTGGGCCGGATGTGGGCGAACTCGACGGCGGGCGGCGCGTTCTTGGGGCCGGCGGCGGCCACTGACGGCTGGGCCTCGGTGGTGGCGCGGACGGTGAGCGGGATCTCCGGGGAGCGCACGGTCTCGAACCGGCGCGTCTCCGGATTGAAGAAGCTGAAGACGAAGGGCGGCAGGGCGGCCACGGCGGCGTTCTGCGGGGCCACGACCCACTCGAACTGCGCGAAGCCCCGGAGCCCGAGAGCATCGACCTCGCTGCGGCTGGTCGGGTCGTATTTCTGGAAGTCGCGCCACGAGGGCTGTTCCGGCAGGCGGACCATGTCGATGTTGCCCTGGCCCTCGATGCGGATGCGGGCGGTGATCGGATCTCCGACGAACAGGTTGGTCGGCGAGGCCTCGAGCGCGAGGGTGAATTTGCCAACGGCGCCGTTGAAGCCTTCTGGGGCGTTGCCCGGCAACGGTTCGATAAAGATCGGCGCGGTGTCGCTCTCGATGCCGGTGCGGACCTGGGCCAAAGGCCGGCCGAAAATGTCGGTGCCCCGGCTGGGGTCCGCCAGCATCAGCTCCATCGTCGCCGGGCCGAGCTGCAACGGGCCGGTCTTGGTGGCGGTGGCGGAGCTGGCGTAGGAGATGGTGTTGTAGCGGATGCCGTTGACGACCTCGACGGTCGGATCGCTGGTGGGGAAGACGCGGCCGAGGGTGAAGCCGTCGCCGCCGAGCTGCGGCACCTGGAGGAGCTGTCCGTTGGCCGCCGCATAGAGCTTCAGCTCGAAGGGCACGACCTCGCCGATGAACGCGTTGGTCCGCGCGCAAAGGATCTTGAGGAAGACGGCCTTGGCCTGGCCGGACCCGTCGAGCGCGGCGGCTCCCGGCGAAGCCCCGGCGGTGGAGGCGACGGCGCGCAGGGAAAGGGGCTGGGACTTGAGCCGCTTGCCGTCCACCACGACCTCCATGGCCGGGATCGTGACCGTGCCCGCGTTCATCGGGAGGATGGTGTAGGTGTAGGTGCGCCGCGACGACTGCACCATCCCGCTCGGGGTGACCTTCATTGCGGTATGCTGGCCTGTGGCCGGCCCCGTGACCTGGGCATTGGGCAGCGGAGGCAGGGCCGGAGCCATGTCCGGAACGCCGTTCTCCACGGCCAGGGTCAACTGCGCGGTCGAGCCGATGGTCACGACCTGCCGGTCGAGCGAGGCGGTGAAGGTGGGCGCCGCCGCGAGGAGCCGCCCCGCGCCTCCGAGGCATAGGGCCAGCATGAAAACGCCGCGCAGCAGGAAGCGGAGCGCGGCGGCGGACACGGCGTGTTTGCCAGAACCAATCACCACAAGCTAGACAGCGAAACTCTGGCGGGTGTTCAGCCGACAAGGCAAGTGTCTCGGCCGGGGAAGTGTGGATGGCGGCGGGAGCTTCCGGGGAAACGTCGAACCTTGAACGCTGAACTCTGGACGCCGATTGGACGCGCTCCGTGGCGTTCCTTGGAGGTTGGGCGTTGAACGTTCAGGGCTCGACGTTTCCCCATTCCTAGAAGGAGTGCCCGTCTCCCGTCCTGCCGCCGCCACCGAAAATCGGTTCGCCTTGGCCCCGCGCCTCCCTAGGCTCCGTCCCCGTGAACGACACGAGTGCCGAGCTGTTCGATCCCGCCAACGCGCCGGGCCTGGGGCCCGATCCGCGCCCCGGCCGCTGGCCCATCGCCCAGGTGGACGCGGCCCTCGAGCGCGTTTTCTCCGCCCGTTCCCTCGACGCCGGCCAACGCGCGCTCGTCCGGGCGCTGGCCCTGCTCTGGCACGACCACTTGGACGAGGCCCATGAGATCGTGCAGGACCACGCGGACGGCGACGGCGCGTATCTGCACGGCATCATGCATCGCCGCGAGCCCGACTACTGGAACGCCAAGTATTGGTTCCGTCGCGTCGGCGGGCATCCCTTCT
>CAMLMI010000063.1 GCA_946480965.1 uncultured Verrucomicrobiales bacterium
GGATCAAGCAACGCCTCGGCACTGAGGAACGACTTCACCGGATGACCCAAGTCCGCCTCCTGTTCCTGCATCCACTTCGTGTCGCGCAGCAGGCCGGGGTTCGCCATCGGGAACAGCCCCAGCACGCAGCCGGGCAGTAAACCGGGCATGGCCGGCAAGTCCTCCGTGCGCGGGACCGGCTGCAAGGGCGTCTGGGCATCGAAGACCGCGTCCGGCGGGAGCTGCGCGGCCTTGGCCACGAGCGCGAGAATGTCGGCCAGTTCTTCCCAAGGACCGCGTTCGCCGTCTTCTGCCAAGAGGCTTTCGGTGCTGGTGCCGGTCTGCTGCTCGATCCAGGCGAGCAGGGCGGGATTGGGCTGGAGCAGGTCGGAGCCTTCGCCCGCCGCCTTCAAGGTCACGCCCGCGCCCGGGCCGCGCCGAACCAGCAGGCTGATCGGCACCAAGGCCACCGGGGCGAGGACGCGGGGCGAACGGTTGCCGCGCGCGTCGTTGCTGGGCGGCAGGGAGAGCAGGGGAAAGCCGAGGAACAACGCCTGTTCGCCGTGGTCGTTGTAGTAGTCGGTCGCGTCCTCGGCGATGTCGCGGAGCTTCTCCAGCAGGCGCGACTGGCGGTCGTGCGCATTGCGGGCGTTTTTCTGCTCCGCCGACCATTCGCTCTCGGGACGCTCGGGACGCTGGAAGGCTGGAACCTTTGCGGGCAGTTCAACGGCCTTGCCCGGTTCGGCCAATAAGCGGGCGAGCCAGGTCGAAGGATCGGCCGAACCGCCGAGGTGGCGCAGCTCGGTCAGATCGACGCGCTGGCGGCTGTGGTGCGGACGGGCGTTGAGGCCCGGGCCGGAGGTCAGGCTCGCGTAGAGCCGCTGGAGCATCGCGCGGAGAATCATGGTGCCGTCCAAGTCGCGGCATCAGAACGGAAGGGACGGACCGGTGACAAGCCTGCGGCCCGGGTAGAGAGCGGGCGGATCGTGCACACCCTCTCCAAACTACGTCTTCTGCCCAAGCCAGAGGATGAAGAGCGGCACCGCGAAGCCGAGCACCAGACAGACCACGACCGGCCATGGTTTTCGGCTGTGGCGAAAGGCGAGATAGATGCCCAGCGCGGTCGTGGCGACCATCGCGGCGGACATGATCGCGACCAACCAGCGGAAAGGCTTGGTCTTGTAGGTGGTCGCTTCCTTGGCCGGCAGCAGCGATTCGGCGTGGACGAAACGCATCCGGTCCCAGACCGCTTCGGCGTCCTCCGGGGTCTTCCGCCGGTCCGGGTTCATCGTCTGATACCAGCCGCTGACCACGAAGAAGACCAGCATCGGGGCGAAGAACACGCCGAGATACAGGTGCGCTTTCCGGAGGAACGGCTGGAGCGTCATGGCGCTATTGGGGCACGGGAATGTAGATCTTCTTGCCGACGAAGAGGCGCTTGGGATCGAGGCCGGGATTGGCGTCGAGCACCTGCTTGAGCGTGACCGTCTTCATGCCCTTCTTGCGGAACTCGGTGTTGAAAGCATCGACTATGCCCGAGACCGTGTCGCCGGAGACCACAGTGTAGGTATACATCTCGCCGGAGGGCGGCGGGGTGTCGGCGACGGGTTTGGCGGACTCGCGATCACGGGGTGCCGGGGCGGAAACGGGGGCGTTGGCGACGAGGCGGGCGATCTTCTCCAGTTGTTCGCGGACGACTTCGGCGTCGTTGACGCGTTTCTTGTCCACTTCTTCGATCTTGGTGGCGAGGGTGCGGATCTGGTCCTTGAGGTCGTCGAGCGCGGCCTTGGGGGAGGCTTTGGCGAGGTCTTCGCGGAGGTCTCGGATCTCGCGGTTGGCGTCGGAGAGGCGTTTCTGGAGGTCGGCGTTCGAGAGGGTGAGCGCCTCGATGGCGCCTTTGAGCTGTTCGATGTCGGCCTGCATGGTGGCTTCATCCGCCCGGCCCGTGGCGGCCAAGAGGCCCAGAACTGCGAAGAAAACGGTAAGATACGCGCGCATGGGCGGCACCATAGGAGCGGCGGGTTTTCGGCGCAAGATAGGGGCGGGACGAGTTGTTCGCAGGATTGTGCGCGGCGTCCCGGAACCCACCCCTCTCCTCTCCCGGGAGGGGAACCGGGCACACGTGTCCGTCCGCCGAATGACGTCCTGCCTTATCCCCTCCTGCGATGGGTCAGGGGTGGGTTCGTGAGCCGGGACTGGAATCGGCCGATGAACCGCGACCTTTGAAAATTTCCTTCCGGGCCGACGGTCGGCTCGCCACCCTCCGCGCCATCGAATGACCTGGACCCGGAAACACCTTCTCGACATCACCTCCCTCTCGGCCGAAGAGATCACGCTGATCCTCGACGAGGCGAAGGGCTTCAAGGCCGAGCTCTCCGGCCCGCCCCGGCAGAACCCTGTGCTGGCCGGCAAGACCGTGGTCAATCTCTTCGTCGAACCCAGCACGCGCACGCGCATCAGCTTCGAGCTCGCGGCCCAGCGGCTCTCGGCCAACATCATCAACTTCACCGCCGAGGCCAGTTCCCTGAAGAAGGGCGAGACGCTGAAGGACACCGTGCTGAACCTGGAGGCGCTCAAGGCCGACATCATCGTCATCCGCCACAGCGCGTCCGGCGCGCCGCACTTCATCTCCCGCTGCATCGATTCCCACGTGGTCAACGCCGGCGACGGCGCGCATTCCCACCCCACCCAGGCGCTGCTCGACACCTTCACCCTGCGCGAGCATTTCGGCCGCGTGGCCGGCCTGCACGTCACCATCCTCGGCGACATCCTCTACAGCCGCGTGGCCCGCTCGAACATCTGGGCCCTGGCCAAGCTCGGGGCGCACGTCACGCTCTGCGGCCCGTCCACCTTGGTCCCGAAAATCTTCGAGCAGATGCCCGCCGCGCCCGGTTCGATCCGCGTGACCCACGACGTGGATGAAGCCATCCGCCAGGCCGACGTGATCAACCTCCTGCGCATCCAGCACGAGCGGCAGCGCCGGAGCATGTTCCCCAGCCTGGGCGAATACACCGCGCTCTTCGGCCTGACCAAGGCGCGCATGGCCAGGACCAAGCCCGAGGCCATCATCATGCATCCCGGGCCGATCAACCGCGGCGTGGAGATCGACAGCGAGCTGGCCGACTGCGGCCGCTCCGTGATCCTCGACCAGGTGACCAACGGCCTGGCCGTGCGCATGGCCGTGCTGAAGCTCGTCAGCGGAGTCCGCTGAAATCGCGTGATGGAAGGAGGCCTTCCCGACATCCTTCCGGGTGAACCTCACAGGGCGCGGAAAAACGGGAGCTCGGCCAGAAAGCTCCATGGGCCGAGCTCTTCACTCCTCCGGCAAGCCGGGCGGCTGTGTCAGTGGCAGCCGCACGGTGAAGACCGCGCCGCCCCCGGGGCGATTTGCGACGCTGACCTGGCCACCGTTGGCTTCGGTGAAGCCTTTCACGATGGACAGGCCCAGCCCGGTGCCGCCCGATCCGGCCGAATCCGCCCGGTAGAACTTGTCGAAGACCCGGGGAAGATCGGTGTCGCCAAGACCGGAACCCCGGTCGGCAACTTCCAGCAGTAGTGCGCCGTCGGCGACGCGCGCGGTCAGCTCCACCGGAGCGTCGGGCGGAGTGTGGGCGGCGGCGTTGCCCAGCAGATTCACTAGAACCTGTTCCATCAGCACAAAGTCGATCTTCACCAGCGGCAAGCCCTGGGGCGCGCGCACGGTCAACGTGCGGTGGACGAAGAGCGTGGCGACGGACTTCGCCGCCACTTGGCAGAGATCGGCGGGATCGCACCAGTCCATCTGCGGCCGCAGGTGGCCGGACTCCAGCCGGGCAACATCGAGGAGATTGCGGACCAGTCGATTCAAACGGTCGGCGGCCTGGTGCACTTCGCCGGCCAGGGCAGCCTGCGCCGGGGTGAGCGGGCCGCCTTCCTGGAGCGCCGACGTGGCGCTGGTGATGGCGGCCAGCGGCGTGCGGAGCTCGTGGGAGATGGAATTGAGCAGCGTTTTGCCCAGCCGCTCCGATTCGGCCAGGAGCTGGGCCGATTGTTCGGCGTCGCTCAGGCGCTGGCGGTCCAGCACCAGCGCAATCTGGCGGGCGAAGTTGTCCAGCAGGTTGCGCTGCGCCGGGGAACGGGTCCGGCCATCGTGGAACCGCAGTCCGACGACACCGACGCAACCCGAGGGTGTGACCAACGGCAGGTAAAGCGCCTCGGCCGACGGCAGCGTCTCGGTGGAACGACCGGCGGGCTTGGCGTTGCGGAAGGTCCATTCGGCCACGCTGCGTTCCTTCTCCGAGACGGCCAAGGTGCCGAAGGGATACGCGACGAGATCGGCGGGACCGGTCGGTTCCGGCAGCAGCACGGCCACGTCGGCCCGGAACGCGTCGCCCAGCTGGTGGACGACGACCCCGAGCAGCTCCGCGAGGTCCTTGCTCTCGGCCAGTTCGCGGGTCAGCAGGTAGAGCGCGGTGGCGCTGGCCTCGCGCTCGCGCTCGGCCAACTGCTGGGCGCGCAGACGGGCGGTCAATTGTCCGACGGCCAACGCCACGAGGAAGAAGACGCCGAAGGTCAGCGCGTCCTGGACGCTGCCGATGTGCAGCGTCAGCGCCGGCGGCAGGAAGAGGAAGTTCCACGATAGCGCTCCGACGATGGCAGCGAGGAAAATCGGGCCGCGGCCAACGACCAATCCCGACACGACCACCGCCGCGAGATAGACGAGCGACGGGGCGTAGGGACCGGTCCAGCGTTGCAGGAGCAGGTTGAAGCCGGTGACGACGCCCACCGTGGCGAGGGCGATGCCGTATTGGCGGGCGCCGGAAGCGAACCCAATCCACCACCCGGGCCGGGGCGCGGCGCGTTCCTCCGTGGCCCGCACGCAGAGCACGTCGATGTTGCCGCTCTCGCGGATCAGCCGGTTCAGCACGGAGCCGCCGCGCAGCAGGTCGAGACAACGCCAGCCGGCGGGTTTGCCGACGACGATCTGGGTGACGTTGTGCTGCTGGGCCACGCGCAGCACGGCGCGGACGACGTCCTGGTCGGTCGTCGTGATGACTTCGGCGCCGAGCTCGCGGGCGAGGGTCAGGTTGTCCTGGAGCCGGCGCTGATCGGCCTCGCTCAAAGGCCGGCCGGTATCCACATGCACCGCGAGCCAGGTGGCCTGGAGATTGTCGGCCAAACGCCGGGTCCACCTCGCCATGCTTTCGGACAACGGACTGGGACTGAGCGCGACCAGCAATCGCTGGCCGGTTTTCCAGACGTCGGCAATGGCGTGGCGGGTGCGGAAGTGCCGGGTGTCGTGGCCCACGTGTTCGGCCGCCAGGCGCAGCGCCAGCTCACGCAACGCCGTCAGATTGCCCTCACGGAAGAAGCTCTTCGTCGCTTCCTGCGCGCGTTCGCGGGTGTAGACCTTGCCCTGCTGCAAACGCCCGAGCAGATCGGCCGGACTGAGGTCCACCAGTTCGATCTCCGCCTGGTCCAACACCGAGTCCGGCACGGTTTCGTGGACCGGAGCGCCGGTGATTTCGCGGACGACCTCGGCCCGGCTTTCGACATGCTGGACGTTGAGCGTGGTAAAGACGTCGATGCCCGCGTCGAGCAGTTCCAGCACATCCTGGTAGCGTTTGGGATGGCGGGAGCCGGGGACGTTGGTATGGGCCAACTCGTCCACCAGCACGATCCGGGGCCGACGGGCCAGCACGGCGTCGAGATCCATCTCCGACAGGCGGACGCCCCGATGCTCCAGATGACGGCGGGGAACCGTCGGCAAGCCTTGCGCCAGCGTCTGGGTCTCGGGACGGCCGTGCGTCTCCACATAGCCGACCACCAAGTTCCGTCCGGCCGCGATCTCGCGCTGAGCCGCCTCCAGCATGGCGAAGGTCTTGCCGACACCCGGCGACATCCCGAGGAAGACCTTCAACCGGCCGCGACGCTCCAGCCGCTCGTCGCGCTGGACGGCAGCGAGCAGGGCGTCGGGATTGGGGCGAGAATCTTCGACCACGGCGTCAGCGTAGGGCGTCCAAGGCCAAGTTCAGTTCTAAAACGTTCACCCGGGTTTCTCCCAAGATTCCTGCCAAGGGCGTCTCCTTGGACCGGAGAATCAAGGCGGTGACTTGGTCCAAAGAAAGACCGCGTGCTTTGGCCACACGGGCCGCTTGCAGCTCCGCGTTGCGCACGCTTACGTGCGGATCAAGTCCGCTGCCGGAAGTGGTCACGGCGTCGGCGGGAACGGTATCGGTTTCCTTCAGGCCATTCACCACGCGATAGGCGGTGATGCGTTCTTTGATCTGGTCGCGGAGCTTCTGCGATGTCGGGCCGAGGTTGCTGCCGCCGGAGCTGGTGGCGTCGTAGCCTTTGGCTCCGGCGGCGCTGGGACGCGGATGGAAGTAGCGGTCGCTACGGAAACCTTGGGCGAGGAGCGCGGAGCCCCGGACCGTTCCATTCGTGTCCACGATCAAGCTGCCGTTGGCTTGATGGGGAAAGGCGGCTTGGGCGATTCGCCAGACGACGAGCGGGTAGAAGCCGCAGGTCACGGCCGCCAGGACCAAGGTGCCGAGGACGGCGCCGCGCAGATGGGAGAGGATGGTTTTCATGGCTTAGACAAAACGGAGAGCGGTGATGACGACGTCGATCAGCTTGATCCCGAAGAACGGCAGCAGGACGCCGCCGAGGCCGAAGACGACGAGATTGCGCCGCAGGATCGCGAGCGCGCCGATGGGTTTGTAGGCCACACCGCGCAGGGCCAGCGGGATGAGCGCGATGATGATGAGCGCGTTGAAGATGATGGCGCTGAGGATCGCGCTGTTCGGGCTGTGCAGGCCCATGATGTTGAGCGGCGAAATGGCGGGGAAGGTCACCATCAGCATCGCCGGAATAATGGCGAAGTATTTTGCGATGTCGTTGGCGATGCTGAAGGTGGTCAGCGAACCGCGCGTCATCAGGAGCTGTTTCCCGATCTCGACGATCTCGATGAGCTTCGTGGGATTGCTGTCGAGATCGACCATGTTGCCGGCCTCGCGCGCGGCCTGGGTGCCAGTGTTCATCGCGACGCCGACGTCGGCTTGGGCGAGCGCGGGTGCGTCGTTGGTGCCGTCACCGGTCATGGCGACGAGATGGCCGGCGGCCTGTTCGTCGCGGATGCGCTGGAGCTTCATCTCGGGCGTGGCCTGGGCCATGAAGTCGTCCACGCCGGCCTCAGCGGCGATGGCGGCGGCGGTGAGCGGATTGTCGCCGGTGATCATCACGGTGCGGATACCCATCTTCCGGAGCTGGGCGAAGCGCTCCTTGATGCCGCCTTTGACGACGTCCTTCAGTTGGATGACGCCGAGCACGTCCTTGCCGTCGGCGACGACGAGAGGCGTGCCGCCTTGGCGCGAGACTTCTTCGGCCGACTTGGCGACTTCGGCGGGATAGGTGCCGCCTTGTTCGAGAACCCACTGGCGGACGGACTCGGCCGCGCCCTTCCGGATGCGGCGGGGGCAAGTAGGACGGGCTGCCAGCCCGTCAGGTAGAGCGGGCAGCTTGCCCGCAGCAGAGGTTTCGTTCGGGCTGGCAGCCCGGACTACGGTCTCAGGCTGGCAGCCTGAGCTACTAAGAAGATCCACGCCGCTCATGCGCGTCTGCGCGGTGAAGGGAACAAACTTCGCGTGCGGCTCGGCGACTTCGCGGCCACGCAGCTTGAACCGCTCTTTGGCCAGCACGGCGATGCTGCGGCCCTCGGGAGTTTCGTCGGCGAGGGAGGCGAGTTGGGCGGCGTCGGCCAGACGTTCGGCGGTGACGCCGGGCGCGGGGATGAAGTCGCTGGCCATGCGGTTGCCGAGCGTGATGGTGCCGGTCTTGTCGAGTAGGAGGACATCGATGTCGCCGGCGGCTTCAACGGCGCGACCGGAGGTGGCGAGCACATTGCGGCGGATGAGCCGGTCGATGCCGCTGATGCCAATGGCGCTGAGCAAGCCGCCGATGGTTGTGGGAATGAGGCAAACGAGCAGCGCGATGAGCACGGGCAGCGAGAAGTTCGTCGCCGAGTAGATGCCGAACGGCTTCAGCGTGACCGTCACCAGCAGAAAGACGAGCGTGAGCGCGGAGAGCAGAATCGTGAGCGCGATTTCATTGGGTGTCTTCTGGCGCTTGGCGCCTTCGACCATGGAGATCATGCGGTCGAGGAAGGCGTTGCCCTTCTCGGAGGTGATGCGGATGACGATGCGGTCGCTGATGACCTTGGTGCCGCCGGTGACGGCGCTGCGGTCGCCGCCGCTCTCGCGCACGACGGGCGCGGATTCGCCGGTGATGGCCGCTTCGTCGACGCTGGCGATACCCTCGATCACTTCGCCGTCGGCGGGGATGACATCGCCGGTTTCGCAGATGACGAGGTCGCCTTTCTGGAGTTCCGGTGCGGGCACACGTTCTTCACGTCCGTCCTTGAGGCGCCGCGCTATCGTGTCCTTGCGGGCCTTGCGCAGGCTGTCGGCCTGGGCCTTGCCGCGCCCTTCCGCCACGGCTTCGGCGAAGTTGGCGAAGAGCACGGTGAACCAGAGCCACACCGCGAGTTGCGCGATGAAGCCGCGATCCGTCGGCATGGTGAAGGCGGCCACGGTGGTCAGCGCCGCGCCGACCAGCGTGACGAACATGACGGGGTTCTGGACCATCAGCCGCGGGTCGAGCTTCTTGAAAGCGTCGGCCACCGCCGGTCCAGCGATCTTGGCGTCGAAGAGGGAGGGAGCTTTGGGAGTCATGGATTCTCCTGTGAGGGATCAGAACAGTTTCCCTTGAGCGGTCAGGAAGTGCTCGACGATGGGGCCGAGGGCGAGCACGGGCAGGAAGTTCAGCGCGCCGATGAGCAGCACGGTGCCGATGAGCAGGAGGATGAAGGTGCCGCCCGAGACGGGGAACGTGCCGACGCTGGCGGGCGAGAGCTTCTTCTGCGCCAGCGACCCGGCGAGCGCCATGATGGGAACGATCATCAGGAAGCGGCCGATCAACATGGCGAGGCCGAGCGTGGTGTTATACCAGGGCGTGTTGGCGGTGAGTCCGGCGAAGGCGCTGCCGTTGTTGGCCGCGGCCGAGCTGTAGGCGTAGAGAACCTCGCTGAGGCCGTGCGGGCCGGCGTTGTTCAGGCCAGCCAGCCCCCATGGGCTGACGACGGCCCACGCGGTGAAGCCGAGGATGGTCACCGTCAGCACCAGCAGTGCGAGCATGGCCATCTTCACGTCGTAGGCGCCGATCTTCTTGCCCAGATACTCCGGCGTGCGGCCCACCATCAGGCCCGCGACAAACACCGCGAGGATGACGAAGACCAACATGCCGTAGAGCCCCGCGCCCACGCCGCCGATGACGACTTCGCCGAGTTCGATGTTGAAGAGTGGGACGAGTCCACCGACGGCGGTGAAGGAATCGTGCATGGAGTTCACCGCGCCGCACGACGCAGCGGTGGTGATGGCGGCGAAGAGCGCGGAGTTGAAGATGCCGAAGCGGACTTCCTTGCCCTCCATGTTGCCGTCGATCGCAACGAGGCCGAGCGACTGGTGGATCGGGTTGCCGCGCGCCTCCGCCCACCAACAGACGAGCACGCCGGCGAGGAAGAGCGTCATCATCGCGCCCCAGACGGACCAGCCGTGCGCCTGGTTCTTCGTCATGCAGCCGAGGTAGTAGGTGAGGCCGCTGCCGATGGCGAATATCGAGAGCATCTGGAGGAAGTTCGTGAGCGGCGTCGGGTTCTCGAAGGGATGCGCGGCGTTGGCGTTCGCGTAGCCGCCGCCGTTCGTGCCGAGCATCTTGATGGCGACCTGCGACGCCATCGGACCCTGGACGATGGTTTGTTCCGTGCCTTCCAAAGTGGTGGCCTTGGTGTAGGGCTTGAAGTTCTGGACCATGCCCTGCGACACCAGAACGACGGCGAAGACGAGGCAGAAGGGCAGCAGCAGGTAGTAGGTGGTGCGCACCAGATCGACCCAGAAGTTGCCGAGCGTCTTGGCCGAATGCCGCGCGATGGCGCGGACCAGCGCCGCAGCGATGCCGATGCCGACGGACGCGGAGACGAAGTTGTGCAGCGTCAGTGCGACCATCTGGGAGAAGTAGGACATCGTTCCTTCGCCGCCGTAGCTCTGCCAGTTGGTGTTGGTGGTGAAGCTGACGGCGGTGTTGAAGGCGAGGTCGGGCGAGAGCGGGCCGAGACCTTGCGGGTTCAACGGCAGGTGATGTTGCAGCCTGAGGACGGCGTAGGTGAAGACGCAGCTCGCGAGGCTGAAGAGCAGCATGGCGAAGGTGTATTGCTTCCAGTCGTGTTCCCTCGCGGCGTCCGCGCCCATGACGCGGTAGGTGAGGCGTTCTAGCGGTTTCAGCACAGGGTCGAACCACGTGCGGCCGTTCGTGTCCAGCACCTGGCAGAGGTAGAGCCCGAGCGGTTTGGTGATGAGGGCGAGCGCGCCAACGTAGAGGGCGAGCTGGAACCAGCCGGAAGTGTTCATGGTGAATCCTTAGAATTTCTCTGGGCGCAGCAGGGCGACGCAGAGGTAGAGGAAGAGCGCGAGGGCGATGAGTCCGACGACGAGGTTTTCCATGGGATCAGAGCCTTTCGCAGAAGCGGACGTAGAGCGCGGCCAGTCCGAAGAAGGCCAGCAGCACCGCGACGAACAACAGGTCGTTCATGGGGGCTACTGTCCGCTCGAAGCCGCCGGGCGGGTAATCAACAGCGGACCCGGGCGCATCAACAAAACATCAACAGCCTGGCGGAAGCCGCTTTCGCGATGGCGGGAGCCCGGGCGGAGCGGCTAGCTTGCGCCGGTGAGCTCGTATCCCGTCACTTCGGAGAAGGAATCCCAGTTGGCCCGTCGGATGGCCTCGCTCGGCATCCGCGAGGAGGACATTGACGAATCCTTTGTGCGTTCCGGCGGCCATGGCGGTCAGAACGTCAACAAGGTGGCGACCTGCGTGCAACTGGTGCACGGACCGACCGGCACCCAGGTCAAGTGCCAGACCACGCGTCAGCAGGGCATGAACCGGTTCCTCGCGCGGGAGATGCTCATGGACAAGATCGAATCCGAGCGGAAGAAACGCGCCGCCGCCGCGAAGTCCGAAGCCGAGAAGCTCAAGCGCCAGAAACGTCCCCGGAGCAAGGCGGCGAAGAACCGTATCTTGGCGGACAAGAGCCGGAACTCGGAGAAGAAGGCTTCGCGAAGGGCGAGCTTCGATTGAGACGGTGGCTCGGTGTGAGGCGCGTTGTCGGAAGGAGTGCGTCGGGCAAGCGCGACGCTTTCGGCACGGCTGTCCGGACGACGGCGCTACGGCAACCGGGACGGTTGCGCTACGGATGAGGCGGATTCCAGTTTGCCACCCTTCGCGATCCGAAAGTTCTGCCCGCGCCAGGCGATGGTGTTGCCCAGAAACGCGGCGGCCCAGAGGGCGGCTCCGAGCAGATCCTTCAGCACGACCAGCCAGTCGTCGCGCCACGAGGCGGTCCGGGGCGAGAGGCGGCGGTGCAGCGTAATGGCGGAGGCGATGCGGCCGCCGATGGCGAGGAGCGCAAGTCCTTGGGCGAGTCCCCAGCCGAAGGGCAGCGTCGCTCCGGCCCAGAGCTGGGCCCAGAGGGTGACGTTGGCCAGCAGGCTGGTGAAGTAGGGGCCGGGTCGGCACGCGCGGATGGTGCGGGCCCAGCGCAACTGGTGGGACCAGACTTCGCCCCAGCTTCGCGGAGATTCGCGGCAATCGACGACCACCGGACAGAGATGGATGCGCTTTCCGCGCGCGGTGATCCGGCGGCCCAGTTGGAAATCATCGGCCAAGAAATCGCGCAGTGCCGGGTAGCCGCCAATCGCGTCGAGGTCGCTGCGGCGGAGCGCGGTCACGGCACCGAGGGCGAAGTCCATCGGCCGGAGCGCGCGGGACTGGAGCACTTGGCTCCAGAAGTCGGCGTTGATGGCGACGGCTTCCCACCGCATCGCGGCGTTGGCTGGATTGGCGAGGCGGTAGAGGCAGTTCGACAAACCCACGCCGGGATCGGCCAAGGGCGCGACCAGTTGCGCGAGCAGATCGGCCGGGGCGGCGACATCGGCGTCGCTGGAGGCGAGAACCGGATGGCGGGCGAGGCGGGCGAGCTCGGCCAGCTTGGCGACCTTGCCGTTCGCACCTTGCGCCGCGATGCAGACGTGGAGCTGGGCGTCGATCCGGGGATGTTTCCGGAGCAAGCGCTCGACGATCTCCACGACCGGATCGGAGGCGGAATCGACGGCGAAGAGCAGTTGGACCGGGGCGGGGTAGTCCTGGCGGAACCAGCTTTCCAGACAGCGCTCCGTTTCTTCGTCCGCGCCGCGCAAGGGCTTCAGAACGGAGACGGCGGGCAACGTGCGGGGGATGGCGGCGCGTTGGTCAACCGGGAAGCGCGTCCCCAGCCGCCACTGCCAGAACTGCAAAGCGCAGCTCACGGCGGTGAGCCCGCCAAGAGCCGCGTGCAGAACGAGGGCCGCCGTCGATGACATGGGCGGCGATGACAGGGCACTCCGGGGGAGGAAGCCAATCCTATTGTTCCCGGCGGAAGGGAATTCCCTCAGGTTCGAAAGGGGCGCTCAATAAGGGCGCTTCTTGTCGGCCTTGGGCTCGTATTTGCCCGTGCCGGTCAGCACGAGGTTCGTGCCCGGAGTCCAGGGCACCTCGGCCTTGTCCACGATCATCGTGCGGGGAAGGAACTCCACCTCGTGCCCCAGCAGGTTGAAGGTCAGCACGCCCGGCAGCGCCATCGTGTCGAAGTAGATCAACTCGCCGACGGGGGGCTTGTTCGTCACGCCGGTGAAGCGCACGGTCCGGGCGAGGTTGAGGTTTGTCACCGTCTTGTCGGCCACGGTCACGGTCACGTTGGAGATGCCGAGGAAGGGTTGGTGGACGGTGAGCGAGGGATGGCCTTCCGCATCGGTGCGGAACTCGATTTCCCACGGGCCCTTGTGGGTGTTCAGGTGCTCGATCCAGACGAACCCGGCGATGTAGAGGGCCAAGGAGATGGCGGCGGCGAAGAAGATGTGGCGGGCGATGCCGTCGGTTTTCACGGGAGCGAAGGTGTTGAGCGGGTTGGGCGGAGTCAAGGAGGCGGACGGAGCGCGGAGCATGGACGGGCTTCAAGGGACGGCGAGAATCTCCGTCCGGCGGTCGGCGGAGCGATGCTCCGTGCTCCGGTATCACTTCTTCCCGCGATACAGCTTCACGTAGTCCTGGCAGGTGCGTTCCCAGGAGAAGTCCACGGCCATCGCGGTCTGGCGGAAGTGGTGGAAGAGCGCCGGTTCCTTGTAGAGCGCCACCGCCTTGCACAGCGCCTTGGTCAGCGCCTCGGGAGTGTAGCCGGTGAACTTGATGCCATTGGCCCGGCCGGGGTTCTCCGTGATGTCCACCACGGAATCGTTCAGGCCGCCGGTGGCCCGGACGATCGGCAGGGTTCCGTAGCGCAGGGAATACATCTGGTTCAGGCCGCACGGCTCGAACTTCGACGGCATGAGGAAAAAGTCGGAGCCCGCTTCGATGCGGTGGCTCAGGGCCTGGCTGAAGCCGATCTGGCAGGCGGCCTTTCCCGGATGGCGGCGCATCAGTGCGCGATAGCCTTCCTCCAACTGCTTCGAGCCGCTGCCCAGCAGCACGAACTGGATGTCGTCCTCCAGCATCACCTCCAGCGCGGGCAGGAGGATGTCGTGGCCCTTTTGATCGGCGAGGCGGCCGACGGTGCCGAAGAGCGGCACTTCCGGCCGGACGGGCAAACCCAGCTCGCGTTGCAGCTCGGCCTTGCAGACGTCCTTGCCGGAAAGGTCGGCGGCGGAATACGGCGCAGGCAGATGCGGATTGCCGACCGTGACCCATTCCTCGTAGTCCACGCCGTTGAGGATGCCGACGAGCGACGCGGCCCGGCGTTGCAGCAGGCCTTCCAGGCCGCAGCCCTGTTCCGCCGTCTTGATCTCCTCCGCGTAGCTCGGGCTCACGGTCGTGACCACGTCGGTGTAGGCGATGCCGGCTTTCAGCAGGTTGAAGTCGCCGTGGAACTCCGCGCCTTCGGATTGGAAGTAGTCCCAAGGAAGGTTGGTGCTGCCGTAGCGCGGCCCTTCGTAGCGGCCCTGATAGGCGAGGTTGTGGATGGTGAAGAAGGTCCGGGGCGACTTCAGCCAGATCTCGCGCGTGCGGCCATGATAGACGAGCAATGGCACGAGCGCCGTCTGCCAATCGTGCGCGTGCAGGATCTCGGGCCGGACGGCGGCGGGCAGGTAGCGGGCGAGGTTCACCGCCGCCTTGGACAGGAAGATGAAACGCTCCGGGTTGTCGCGGTAATCGCCGGCGACGTCGAAGTAGATGCCGTCGCGTTTCCCGAAGAAGTCCGGCTGGTCGATAAAATAGACCGTGACGCCTTCGGCCGTGGTCAGCGTCTTGACCGTGCCGTGGACGACGCTGCGCCCGACGGGCAGGTCGAGCCGCCAATCCATGGGCTGGAGGAGGGAGCGGTCCACCTTGGCCGCGCCGTAGAGCGGGGTGACGACGCCCACGGTGTGGCCCGCCTTGGCGAGGAACTTGGCCAGCGCGCCGACCATGTCGGCCAGCCCGCCGGTCTTGGAGAACGGATGCAGTTCACTCGTGGCGAGGAGGATTTTCATCTAGATAAACTCGGTTCGGAAGGCGGCGATTGAAGTTCAGCTGACCTTGTCACCGGTCGGCAGAACAACCGGGATACTGAACTCTATCCGAGACTCGTTTGATGCCGACTGTTCAGTTTTACCCTGCGACCCTAATGCTACCGCGCCTACAACAATCCCAATTCCTGCTTTGGTTCCTTTTTCATCTTTTGCGTATACGGCAACATTGAACTTCACCAGATGAACCAACGGACGATAGGCGTGCTGATCGTTGACGGCCCCGAACGCCTGGTTGTCTTGATTGAACGGATAGATATGAGGTGGGTTTACAACGCCTGATCCTCCGGATTTCTTCAGACGGGCGTTTGCTCCAGCAATTCCAGAGCAGATCCCGACCAAGGCTTCTTCGATGAATTGCTGTAGCTCCATGATTGTTTTAAGCCGGAGGTTTTGACTATGGAGCAATCCTCTCCGCCTTCAGATACGGCTGGAGCGGCTTTGGGATCTGGATGGAGCCGTCGGGTTGCTGGTGGGTTTCCACGAGGGCGACGAAGAGGCGGGCCAAGGCGGTGCCGGAGCCGTTGAGGATGTGTGGAAGGACGTTCTGGCCGTCGGCGTCTCGCTTGTAGCGCAGGTTCATGCGGCGGGACTGGAAGTCCTCGCAGTTCGAGCAACTGGAGACTTCGAGATACTGGTTCTGGCCGGGGGCCCAGACTTCGATGTCGTAGGTCTTGGCGCTGGCGAAGCCCATGTCGCCAGTGCAGAGGTTGATGACCTTGTAGTGGAGGCCAAGCAACTGGAGGACCTTCTCGGCGTTGCCGACCATCGCTTCGAGTTCCGCGTAGCCGTCCTCGGGCTTCACGATCTTGATCAGCTCCACCTTGTCGAACTGATGGACGCGGATCATGCCGCGGGTGCCCAGTCCGGCCGCGCCCGCTTCGGCGCGGAAGCATGGCGAGTAGGCCACGTAGCGAATGGGCAGTTGGCCCTCCGCGAGGAGTTCTTCGCGGTGGATGTTGGCAACGGGCGCTTCGGCAGTGGGCAGCAGGTAGAGCTTGCCCAGGGTGGAAGCGTCGTTGCCCTCCTGCACGGCGTAGGCCTGGTCGCGGAATTTCGGGAACTGCCCGACGCCGACCATGCAGTGTTCGCCGATGATGAAGGGCGGCGACACCTCGTTGTAGGCGTGCTCGGTGGTGTGGAGATCGAGCAGGAAGGCGATCAAGGCGCGCTCCAGTTTGGCACCCCAGCCGGTGTAGAGCAGGAAGCCGGAACCGGAGAGCTTTGCGCCGCGCTCGAAGTCGATCAGCTTGAGCGACTGGCACAGCTCGATGTGGTTCTTGGGCTGGAAGGAGTAGGACGGCTTTTCGCCCCACGACCGGATGAGCGGGTTGTCGTTGGCGTCTTTGCCTTCGGCGACGCTGGCGTGGGGAATGTTCGGCAGACGGAGCAGGATATCGTCGCGTTTGGCCTCGGCTTCGGCGACCTGTTTGTCGAGGGCGGAAATCTTGTCGCCGATCTCGCGGACGCGGACCTTGGCGGCCTCGGCTTCGGCCAGTTTCTTCTGGCCCATGAGAGCGCCGATCTCCTTGGAGGAGCGGTTGCGTTCGGCCTTCAGGTCCTCGACTTCCTTGAGCGCCTTGCGGCGCGATTCGTCCAGGGCGAGCAGTTCGTCGAGGTGCTTTTCGTCGCCGGCGTGGCGCAGGGCGAGACGCTGGCGGACGAGGTCGGTGTTTTCGCGGATGAAGCGAATGTCGAGCATGGGCGCGAGTCTGCGGGGCGGTCCGCGACGGTCGCAAGGAACGAATTGGAAGGGATTGTGTAGCGCAGGCTTCCAGCCTGCGGGTTCTCCAGGTGTCCCGACGGGAGGACTGGCGGCGAGACGCCACCAGAACCCGCAGCCGGGACGGCTGCGCTACTCCGCCACGGGCAGGGCGAGGGCGGCGAGGGTGCGGCGGAGCTGCTGGAGCTGCTCCATTGTGCGGGGCGAGAGCTTGAAGGTGTGTTTGTCGGGCGCGATGCCAACGAGCAGCGCGAAGGTGCCGGCCTTGTCCACGGCGGGCAGGATGATGATCGCGCCGGTGGCGAGGGGCTTCATCCAGTCGGGCATGAAGGGGGCGATGGACGGATCGTGCGGTCGCTGGATGAGGACATCGCGTCCCCGCAGCAGACTGACGGAGAAGATGGAGCGTTCGGTCGCGGTCAGGCGCGCGGTTTGCCGGGCGTTGGCCAGGCCGGGACCGAAGCCGTATTCGGCGGTGAACTCGCCGTTCGGTTGGCGGAGGAGCACGAGGCAGTTCTCCAGATCGAGGCTACGCCAGACAAGGCGGGTGGCAAGGGACCAGCCGGCGGGACGGTCCACGGGGCGGGCGTTGGTCAGGCGGGTCAGTTCCGCGAGGCCGGGGCGGAGCTGGAATTCGGCGCGTTCGCCGGAGGAGAACTCGGCGGAGCCGTGGGCGCGGCGCCGGCGCGGGGCGGGGAAGGGTTCGGCCGCGAGGAAGGCGCGGATGTTCTGCACGACGCGGTTGGTGAAGACCGGGCTGTGCATCGTCCGGCGATAGCCTTCGATGCGGTTCATCACGGAGCCGAGGGCGCGGACCAGGCTGTCGCGCGGGCAATTCAGCGCCCGGCC
>CAMLMI010000064.1 GCA_946480965.1 uncultured Verrucomicrobiales bacterium
AGCGGCCCTTCATGGTTCTGCTCAATCGCCAGTTGGCGGGCCCGTTCGAAGGCTGACTTCGCCGCTGCTTTGTCGCCGAGGGATAGGTCGCATTTGCCGATGAGGATCTGCACCACCATCCAGTCGGGTTTCTTCGTGAGCGCGACGACGAGCTGTTCTTTCGCCTTGGTGAATTCGCCGAGATTGAACCACGCCTTGCCTAGGCTGAACCGGGCCAGTTCGTTGCCGGGGTTCTGCTCGACCATTTTCAACGGGCGCTCGATGGACGGCGGAATGGAGGGCGAATCGCTCATGGGCCCAGTTAATACGGAGTCCGCAGCGATCGAAACTGTGAATTGCCGCTCGTGTGGACGCGGATGCATCGCTTGCCCACGTGGCGGACAAACCACGGGCCTTGCAAAGGCCTCGCGGACGGGATCGCGCGATGCGGAAGCGCGTGGCGAAACAGGGCTTCCGGCATTTGACCTTGAAATGACCTCTGCTATGGGGCGAAATCCGCGAGCCCTGAATGTTGATATGACTTTGGCCGACATTCTCAACCGTGAGCAGATCATTCCGGAGATGAACTCCACCGACCGGTGGCAGGCTATCGACGAGCTGATCGACAACCTCGTCGCCACGGGGAAGATCAAGCCCGAGCACCGCGAGGCGATCGCTGCCGTGGTCAAGAAGCGCGAGACCTCGATGAGCACCGGCATCGGCTTCGGCATCGGCATCCCGCACGCCTCGACCGATCTGATCCATGACGTGGTCGGTTCCTTCGGCCGCTCCCGTCCCGGAGTGAACTTCGACGCGCTGGACAACCAGCCCGTGCATCTCGTGATGCTGTTCCTTGTGCCGCAGGGGCAGTTCCAGAAGCATCTGCACACCTTGGCGGGCATCGCAAAGCTGCTTCACAACAAGGAATTCAGGCAGTCGCTCGAACAGGCTCCCGATGGCGATGCGATGCATCAGATCATCCGCAGCCATGCCGGGGCCAAGTAAGTCCGGCGCTCCGTTCCCTCCTTTCTTCGCCGGAACCGCTTCCGGCGCTTCGTCCGTCCAACCTTCACCGAGGATTTCCCGTGCTCCATTCCCTGCTTGAACAGCGCCTCCAGTCCGCCGTCGCCGCCGTCCTGCCCGACGCGGATGTTTCCTCCGTGCTGGTGCGTCCGTGCCCGGACCCGAAGTTCGGCGACTACCAGACCAACGCGCTGATGGGCGTGGCCAAGATACGGAAGATGAATCCGCGACAGTTGGCGACGGATGTCATCGCGAAGCTGGAGGTGGCCGATCTCTGCCACAAGACCGAGATCGCCGGCGCGGGGTTCATCAACTTCACGGTGAAGCCCGAGGTGATGGCGCGCATCGCCCTCGAAGCGCTGCGGGGCGAGCATCTGTTCTTCAAGCCCACGGCGCAGCCGCGCACCATCGTCATCGACTTCAGCTCGCCGAACGTCGCGAAGCCGATGCACGTCGGCCACATCCGCTCGACCATTCTCGGCGATTCGCTGGCCCGGACCTTTCGTGCGCTCGGCCATCGGGTCGTGACGGACAACCACATCGGCGATTGGGGCACACAGTTCGGCAAGTTGCTCGTCGGCTGGAAAGAATACCTCGATGAAGCGGCCCTTGCAGCCGAGCCCATCGCGGAGATGGAACGTCTCTACAAGAAGGTCAATGCCGAGTGCGATGCCGACGAGAAGCGTCTCGCCCAGGCCCGCGAAGAGCTGGTGAAGCTCCAGAACGGCGATGCCGAAAATCTCGCCATCTGGAAACGGATGATCGAGCTGTCCCAGCACCAATTCGATACGATCTACGGACGCCTTGGAGTCGCCTTTGACCACACGTTGGGCGAGAGCTTCTATAATCCCCAGCTCAAGTCCGTGGTGGAGGAACTCGTTGCCAAGGGCATCGCCCGCGAGAGCGAAGGGGCCAAGGCGATCTTCTCCGACGGAACTTTGCCGCCGAAGGAAGACCCCTTCCTCATCCAGCGCGACGGAGAATGGCATCCGAACCCGGCCTTGATCCAGAAGACCGACGGGGCCGCGAACTACGCGACCACCGATCTGGCCACTTTGGAGTATCGCTGGAAAACGTGGCAGCCGTCCGAAATCGTCTATGTGACCGACGGTCGGCAGCAGCTTCATTTCCGGCAGATCTTCGCTGCATGGGGGCGTTGGCAGCCGGAGATCGCCGCAAAGATGAAGCTGGCCCATGTCTGGTTTGGCTCGATCTTGGGCGACGACGGCAAACCCTTCAAAACGCGCAGCGGCGATACCGTTAAACTGAGCGATCTCTTGGACGAAGCCGAAGAACGCGCTCTGGCGACGGTGACAGAAAAGAATCCCGAGCTGCCAGAGGCCCAGCGGAGAGAGATCGCCCGAGTCGTCGGTCTGGGCTCGGTGAAATACGCCGATCTCTGCCAAAACCGGCAGAGCGACTACGTGTTCAGCTGGGACAAAATGTTGGCGCTGACCGGCAACACGGCTCCGTATCTCCAATACGCCTACACCCGGGTTTGCGGAATTAAGCGCAAAGCGGGAATGGTTGCCTATCCGGATACTTTATCTTTAACGGAACCCGAGGAAGTGGCCGTTGTGCGGCATTTGTTGAATTTCGGCTCGGTGCTGGAAGCGGTTGGGGCGGACTATCGGCCCAACTATCTGTGCTCGTATTTGTATGAGCTGGCCGGACTGCTCTCGAAATTCTACGAGCGTTGCCCGGTGTTGACGGCCGATGAGCCGGTGCGCTCTAGCCGACTGGGATTGTGTCTGGTTTCCGGCAAAGTGCTGCAAAAGGGCTTGGAACTGCTGGGGATTGAGGTCACGGAAGTGATGTGAGTCCAAAGACAGGACACATAGACAATGTTTGTGTCTTGATATGCGACATTAGGGCTTGCGGTGTCTGGGGTGGTTGGGTAAGTAATGCCCAACGAAATCACAAAAGCCTATGAAATGGCCGGAGATTCAAAACCCAGACCTTCACCACATCAATGCAGCCACCGGGTGGCTGGAGCTGGGCGCTCCGGATGAAGCCTTGGCCGAGATCGAGAAGCTCGACTTCCTGATCCGTTATCATCCTGATGTTCTGATTGTTCGGTGGAAGGTATGCGCGCGGTTGCGGCGTTGGGAGCAGGCTTTGGATCTTTCCCGCTCCATGGTGAAGATCGCTCCGGATCGGCCGGCGGGTTGGATCTGTCTTTCGCACAGCCTCTACAACAACCAGCGGACGCAAGAGGCTTTGTCCGAGCTGCAAGCGGCGGCCAAGCGGTTCCCCAACACCAGCGCGATCTTCTACTTCTTGGCCCGCTTGTCGTGCCGCATGGGTTACAACGCGGAGGCGAAAATGTGGCTGAGCCGGTGGAAGGACATGGTGGATGAAACCGCCATCCGCAACACCGTTAACGATGATCCCACTTTGGCTCCAATCTGGAAGGAGCTCGGAGTGTCGCTCGAGCCATCCGCCGCCCAACCAGAGCGACCGGCTCCGCCCAGTTTGGTGCCGGCGAATGTGGGCACGGGAAACCGAGCCTGAAAACTCCAAGACCAAAATCCACCCACACCCGGACGAGAGTCCGGGTGTTTTTTTGTCACCAGAGGAAGGACTTCGCTTCGGCGACCTGCCGATCACCGTCCCATAGCGTGACGCGCCAGGCCAGAAGGCTGCCGAGGGTCTTGAACTTTTCCCCGTCGATCCGGAGCGATTGCCAACGGGCGACGAGCCCGGTGGGTTGCACGGCGGCGGTCAAAGGGGTTTCGACCGGTTTACCGGCCTGGTTGGTCCGCAGCTCGACCTTCAACTGGAGGTTGGTGGACGAAGACGGGGCGGCGGCTTGGAACTGGACCTCCAGCTTCAGCCCGGCCTGCAGTTCCGGATGGCGGCGCAGCTTGTCCTGATAGGCGTCTCGCTCGAAGAGGCTGGGAGAGAGGGCGTGTCGGCCTTCGCTGTCCAGGTAGAGGGGCAGCACCTTGAGAATCCGCGTCTCGGCGGCGCCCGAGGGCAGGCCGCAGAGCAGCATGAGCAGGACGAGACCGGCGCGAAGATTCATGGCCGTGAACGCTAGGGACGCGGAGCCGGGGCGTCCACTCCGGGATTCGGTCCGGAGGCGGGTTCCGCGGCCGGAGCGGAAGGCGTCTTGGGGGCCGAGGAGGAAAACGGAGCCACGAGCTTCATCAGGAATCCGGGGACATACACCGGCTCCATGACCGGTTCGGAGAGGGTGCCCGAGACCCTGTATTCGAAGACCTTGGAGAACGGGGAGAGGGCGAAGCTGAGCAGCGGCCCCACGATCCACGTGTCCCGCAGCAGCGTGGCCTCCACGCGGGCGTTGAGCCGGTGGTCGAAGCCGACGGAGCCCCGGTAGTTCAGGCGCAGCGCGGCGGCGCGGATCTCCAGGTTGTCGCTGAAGATGACGTTGTTGGTGATGGCGTAGGTTCCCTGGGCGCTGCGCGCGGCGTCGCGGCCCGCTCCCGGGGCGAGCACGTTCACGACTGGGGAGAGGAACGCGAAGAGCGGATAATCCCAGAGGAAGCCGTTGGTCAGGCTGGCTTGGCCGAAGCCGTTCCAGCCGGTGGGCCGATGGGTGGAGCCGTCGGTAATGGTCAAGTTGCCGGAGAGGCGGCCTTCGACACGGTTGGTCACGCCCAGATTGTTGAGCACGGTCTTCAGGTCCACGTCGTCCACATTGGCGCGGAAACGGAAGTCCGCTTCGCCGTCATCCCGGAAGTCGAACTCCGCCGATCCGCCCACCGTGCCGTCGTAGGCCAGGGCGGCGAGATTGGTCAGCAGGAGGCCATTGCCCGTCCAGCGTGCGCTGCCGGAGAGGCGACCAATGTTGAAGTATTTCCAGCGGAACCGTTCGCCCTCGATCTGGAAGTGCAGGTTGGCCTTGGGCCGGTCCTCTTCGTGGACGGGCGTGATGCCGTTGATCACGACGCGCGGCGGGGCGAGGAATTCGTAGGCCGACAACATGCCCCACGTCTTCGGCCCGATGATGCGGGCCACGGGCTCCACGTCCGCCTGGCCGATGCCGTTGGAGATGGAGAGCATGTGGTCCTCCAGGTTGAAGAGGAGCAGCGGCGCGGCCAACCATTGGGTGCCGCGCTCGATGCGGACATCCTCGAAGCGCACCCAGGGCCAGGCGAGATCCAGACCGGCGGAGACGTGGCCCGTGTCCACCTCGCGGACGTGGACATTGGTGGTGGCGAGCCGGCCCCGGAAGGTGCTGCGCTCGGGCTCCTGCTTGTCGATCTCGGCCACGCCCTCGATCAACGGCGGCACGGGAAAACGCACCATGCCGAAGACCTTCTCCGCATCGTCCCCGAGCAGCGGCGCGAGCGCATCCGGGCGGATCGTGCTCAACAGGCGGACCGATTGTTTCGCGCCCTGTTCGCGGCTGGTCAGCTCCAGATCGACCCCGCCTTCGGGCCGGCTGAAGCGCCCGTTTTGCACCCGCCAGACGAGGTTCGTGTGGCTGAAACGGCCCGTGGCCCGATCAAACGCCACGCCCTGGACCGCCAAGCCGGGCACGTCGAAATCGCCCGCGATCATCAGCCCCGGCTGCAGATCGTCTCTCCAGGAAACGTCCGTGGCGGTCCAAGCGGGCAACTGCAACCGGGCCTCCGCGTGGATCGAGGGCGGCGCGGTCCAGGTGAACTGGTCCATCCATCTCCGGCCCGACTCCGTGAGGACGGGCCGCGTCGAAGCCAGGTCGAAGTTCGAGGTCAACTCGCCCAGCGCGATCCGCGTGGCGACATCCAGATCGGCCTTGGCCACGAGCCGCCCCGAGGGCAGCGCCGCGTCGAAGCGCGGCACCCGCAACCGGGGACCGGTCCATTCCAGTCCCGTCGAAAGCGAGATGAGGTCGAACCCCGCCGCCTTCACCCGCGACGCGTCCACCTCCACCGCGAGGCGGTGCGGGAGCAGGTTCGTCCACGGACCCAGTTCCCCGGGCTCCAGGCTCTGGCTCCAGGCGTTCGTTTCCGGGGTCCGCAGCACGCGGATGTTCGCGAGCTCCGCCGCCGCGTGGGCCGAGGAGATGCGGGTGGCGCGCAGGTCCACGTCGAACCGCGCGGGCCAGACGTCGCCGATGCGATAGTCCGTCTCGCCCTCCGCCTCGACGCGCCCCGCCTGGACCCATGGCGTGCTGGGCGAATCCATCGCGGCGCGGAAGCGGGCCGACCATTCGCGTCCCGTGGCGTCCCGCGAAGCGAGGTCGATGTGCGCGTCGATGTTCTCCGCCCGGCCCCAGGGCGTGTCGGCCACCCCGGCGCGCAGGTCCAGGATGGCGTCTTCCTCCGCGCCTGCCCGCGCGGAATCGCCGCTCCGGATCTCGAGCGCGAGGCGGGTGACGTTGCCCCAAGGCGTGGCGGCCTCCGGCACCGTCAGGGCGAACATCGCGGTGATGCCGAGCGGATGGGCCGCGTCGCCCGCCATGTTGATGCGCAGGCTGGGCACACCGCGCAGGTCCAGCTTAGCGAGCATCCGCGCCACGCGCTCCACATGGTTGGTCAGAGAACGGCGGGTTTCGCCGGCCGTCGCCGGGGGCCGGTCGCCGCCGCGCCGCATCGCCGCCGGGTTCGTCACCGCCAGCTGCAGGGAGAGCAGGCCCGTGCGCCATTTGCCTTCGAGATGGTCGAGGATGACGACGTTGGTCGCGGGGAACGAGACCCGGCACGTCAGGTCATGCACGGCGATGGGGTCCAGCCCGGCGTCGCCCGGTGTCAGGGTGAGATCGGCCGCGCGGAGGAAGAGCGACTGGAGCTTGAACTTGCCGGAGAGCAGCGCGCCCTGGTCGAGGTCCAGGACGATCTGCTCCGCGCGGAACTCGCCGGGAAAGCCGTCCGCCTCGAACCGGGCCCGGTCCACCGTCACGCCCTGCAGCCAATGCAGCCGCATCGCGCCGAAGCCCAGCCGCACGCCCTGGCCCTCGGCCGCGCGCGTGATCCGGTCCCGCACGAAGGACGGCAGGCCCACCTCGCTCACGTAGATGGCGAGGCAGATCGCGGCGAGCAGGACGAACCACACCGCGATCCGGCACCAACGGAAGCAGATCCGGCAGCGCCGGAGCCAGAGCCGTTTGATGGCCGGTTTGGGTTTCACGGCGACGGGAGGTCGGGACACGGCGCGCTCATAGGGTGCCGGTCTTGAACGGGCTGAGGAACTCGCGGACGAAGTTGTAGTGCAGCTCCAGGGGGAACTCGAAGACCATCGGCACGCCGCCCACCTCGGCCAGGGCGTAGGGGTTGTGGTAGGGCGACGGTCCGCCCAGCGCCAGGACCAGCTTCTTCCCGGAGACCAGCTCGATGGTGAGCGTGTAGTCTTGGGCCTCGAAGCCGCCGCGTCGCAGGGCGTCCTCGTCCGCGCGGCTCGTCCAGAACTCCGCGCGGAGCGAGCCCAGCCGCAGGATCGCCTCCTCGACGCCGAAGGGGTTCACGATGTCCGAAGCGCCCTTCGCCACATGCCAGTCGTTCTCGCCCTTGCGGACCAGTTGCCGCGTCGTCCCCTTCTGCACCACGGTCACGGACGCGACCTCGTCCGGGGTGAAGCTCCAGATCGCCCGGTCCTTGAACTGCCAGGCCGCCTGCGGCAGGCGGAGGAACTCCGCCGGGGGAACGATCCGCACCGCGTCCTCGTCCGTCCGGTGGACGTAGAAGACGCCGTTGGTCCCGGTGCCGAACCGCGCGGTCACGGTGCGGTTCGTCCCGGCGGGATCGGCGAAGGTGACGGCGTATTCCAGCAGCGGCGTGTCCAGGCCGTAGGGCTGGAAGTCCGTGACCACGGCGCGCTCCAGCTCGGTGTTGCCGCCGGTGAGGATGGCGAAGGCGTCGGACAACAGATCCGTGTCTGCCAGCGCCGAAGGATCGTTGCCAAAGGTCCAGCCCTTGGCTTCGTCGAAGGCGATGCGGGTGCGTTCCGCGCCGGGCGTGGCGATCTCGATGGCGAGGATCTCCCCGGGCTGGCAGTCGATGATCCGGCGGTCGAGGAAATCCTTCGGCAGCCCGCTCCACGCGGCCATAGCATCGGCGGAGACCAGGAAGACGCTGTCTTCCCGGGGCCGCTTGGCGTGGACCCACGGCGGCGTGTTCGTGGTGAGGTGGCCGAAGGCGAGCCCCCGTTCGAACTGCGAGCCCGAGCCGACCAGCACCTCCAGCGCGGGCGGCTCCAGGCCGAACTGCTGCAGGTCCGACGGCGCGTCGGACACGAAGGCCATCGCGATGTTGGTGCGGAAGGCGTCGATGGCCGCGCGGATGCGCGGGTTGTCCGCGCGGGCGTTCCACGGCGAGGTCATCCGCCAGCTGCCGTTGGTCCCGGAGCGCTCGAGATCGAGCGTCCCGCTGGCCGAACGGATGCGCAGATGGTCCACCCCGGCGAACCCGCTCGGGAAGAGCCGCCGGCTCCGCCAGGCCGAGGCATCGGCCGGCACGGTCCACAACGGCCGGGGAGACACGAGATACACCTCGGTGCCGCCGCTCTGTCTCAGGTAGATCTGGTCGCCCGTGGCCGTGTTGGTGCCGATCAGGAGCTGGAGCGTCCCGTCGGCCAGGTGCAGCGTGATCGTGGCGCGAGGATCGGCCAGGCCGAAGCCCTCCATCGTCTCGGCCCGGCCATCGAGCTCCGCCGCCCGGAGTCGGCCTTCCCAGTGCAGGTCGGCGAGATTGGTCAGGAGCGCGTCCACGCGGAAGCCCTCCGCCGGTCGTTGGATGGGCCGCGTCAGCGTCCAGCCGCCGTTGGTGCGTTCGGCGCGGATGGGCGGCCGGCCGGTGATCTGGACCTCCACGGCGCCGATCGCGGCGGGGTCCAGCCCGGGGAAGACGCGGCGGTCCTCGACCGCTTCCCGGGCCAAGCGCAGGGGCCGTTCGACAAAGGCGATGAAGGCGCCGAGCGTGCCGGCGAGCACGAGGAGGACGAGGGATTTGCGCGGGCTCACGATCAACGCCTCCGCTTGAGCCAGACCAGGCCGCCAAGAAGCAGCGCGCCGCCCGGCAGGCCGCCCAGCAGGATCCAGTTGAGCTGACGCTGCTGCACCGCGCTCATGACGAGGCGGTATTCCTTCACCGGCTTGGGCGGGATCTGGAGCGTGGCGCTGGGCCGGTCGAGCAGCCAGTTCACCACGAACCCGGCGAAGTAGCGGTTGGCCCCGCTGTCGAGCAGCTGGTTGTTGAAGCAGTAGGAATCGCCGATGACCACGAGGCGCGTGGTGCCGTCGGCGCTGACGCCGGAGATGCCTCCCTGCTCGACGGCGACCGCCAGGGGCATCCGACCGGTGTAGGAATTGGTCACCGGACGGCCACCGACCATTCCGATATCCCGCAGTCTGCCGCCCTTACTGGTCCAAGCCAACTCGTCCACCTTGATGCCGTTGGCCAAGCCGCCCTTGTTCATCGCACCGACGAGACGCGGAAGAGTCAGTTGAATGGGCAGTGGCGGTTCTTCGGAGGCCAAGGGCCGAGTGATCGGGTGCTCACGGCTCAGTTCAGGTGGCACCAGCGAGTTTTCGATCGGGGCGTGGTCGGGATCGCTCACCAAGCCAAAGAGGCACCCCACGTTCCAGTTGGTCAGATACAGCTCGAGACCGCTTGAACGGGCGGGGGGAACATTGCCCATCATGAAGAGGGCGCGCCCGCCCTGGCGCAGATAGCGGTGCAGCTTCACCAGTTCTTCCTCCTCAAACCGCACCTGGCTGGGCCCGGCGAAGATCAGCAACGCGGCGTCGGACAGATCGTTCGTCCCGCGCAGGTTGACCTTGGCCCAGTCCACGTTGCACTCGTTCTTCAGCATCGCGGCGAACACGCCGTAGCCGTTGTCGCCCGAGGCACCGGGGTCCAGCTCGTTGTGGCCGGTGACGAAGTAGGCCTTCTGCTGGCGCGGATGGGTCACGGCGAGGAGCTTCGAGGTGAAGGCCTGTTCGCCGCGGAATGCGATGCGCTTGAACTCCAGTTGGCCGTCCTCCCGCATGGTGCCCTGGTCGCGGTCCGACAGCTCGTTGGCGAAGACGACCTGGCGGTGGCCGCCGGAGTTGAAGACGATGAAGTCCTTCGCCTTGAGCGTGGTCAGCTCGTTGGTGGCGATGACCTGCGCGGCCTGGCCGGGCGCGCGCGCGGTGTCGATGAAGGAAAGGCGGATGCGGTGGTTGCGGTGGGCGTATTGCTCCAGCAACGACTTGGTCCAGCCGTAAACCTCCTCGTTCTCGCGGGGGTCGAAGCAGACCACGACGTCCACGTCGTTGGTGATGGTCTGGAGCAGGCGCTCGGTCATGGGCGACAGCGCGAAACGGCCGGACTTGGACCAGTCCCAGCGCTGATACCAGCCGATGCCGAGGTAGTTCACCATGACGACGATCGCCAGCAGGCAGGCGATGCCGACGACGGAGTTCAGCGCCTGCCCGAAGCGGCCGCCACGGGAGAAGCTGGGGGAATCTGGAGGCGTGTCCGACATGCTATTTCCAGCGGCGGCTCTCGACGACGCGGTGGGTGAGGAACAGGAACAACACGGTGCTGGAGACGTAGAACGTGACCCAGCGCGAATCCACGATGCCGACGGCGAATTCCTGCATGTGGTCCACGAGGCTCAACTGCCGCAGCAGCGTGGCCACCCACGTGCCGGCGGCGGCGAGCGACTCCGAGAGCGAGCTGAGGATGAAGAAGCCCATCACGAAGACGAAGGTCGTCATCGCCGCCACGATCTGGTTCCGCGTCATGGCCGAAGCGAGGCAGCCGAACGACATGAGGAAGCAGCCCAGCAGCGCGATGCCCAGGTAGGTGCAGGCCATCGCCCCGGCATCGACCGCCGCCGGATCGTTCGAGTAGCGGCGCAGCAGGAACATCGTGCCGAGGAACGGCAGCCACATCACCAGGTAGAACGCCAGGGCGGCGCTGAACTTCGCCAGCACCACCTGAAGATCCGAGACGGGCGCGGTCATCAGCGTCTCGAAGGTGCCGGTGGACTTCTCCAGCGCGAAGAGCCGCATGGTGATGATCGGAGCGGTCAGCAGCTGGATGGTCCAGAAATGCTGGGTGATGAAGAACAGCTCGGACAGCGGCAACGGCGTGGAGATGCCGGCGATCTGCCGGATGATCCCGGCGAGGCTCATCCCCATGGTCAGCAGCGCGAGCCCGATGATCAGGTAGCCGGTGAAGGAGACGAAGTAGGCGCCCAGCTCCCGGCGCAGCAGGGTGAAGTAGGCGCGCATCAGAGAATCTCCTCCTCGTTCGGACGGCGGGTCACGCGCAGGTAGATGTCTTCCAGGCTGAACTGCGTGCGCGAAAGCTCGCGCAGCAGCCAGCCCCGGTCCTTGGCCGTGTCGAAGATGAGCGGGCGCAGATCCGCGCCGTCGCGGGGACGGAGCGTGCAGCGGACGTAGGCCCCGTCGGCCTCCGCCACGTCGAAGTCCTCCACCTCGGGCAGGAGCTCCAGCGCGTCGCGCACCTCGTGGAGCGGCGCGGCGATCTCGGCCACCACTTCCTGCCCGGAGTGGAGCCTGCGCCGCAGTTCGTCGGGCGTGTCCGCCGCGAGGATCTCGCCCTGGCGCATGATCAACACGCGGCCGCAGGTGAGTTCCACTTCCGGAAGGATGTGGGTGGAGAGCAGCACGGTGTGGCGGCCCTTGAGGTCCTTGATGAGCTTGCGCACGGAGCGGAGCTGCTCGGGGTCGAGGCCGCTGGTCGGTTCGTCGAGGATGATCAGCTCGGGCTCGTGGACGAGCGCGTCGGCCAGGCCCACGCGCTGGCGATAGCCCTTGGAGAGATGGCCGATGATCTTCTTGGAGACGTCCTCCAGCCCGCACTGGGAAGTGACGGTGTCCACGCGTTCGCGCGAGCGCCGCCAGCCGAGGCCCTTCAGACGGGCGCGGAACTTGAGGTATTCCCGCACGCGCATCTCGGGATAGAGCGGGTTGTTCTCCGGCATGTAGCCGATGCGGCGGCGCGCTTCGAGCGACTGTCGCGAAACGTCGAAGCCGGCGACCCGCGCCGTGCCGGAGGTGGCGGGCAGATAGCCGGCGAGGATGCGCATGGTGGTGCTCTTGCCCGCGCCGTTGGGGCCCAGGAAGCCCACGATCTCCCCCCGACCGACCTCGAACGTGAGATCGGAGATGGCGGCGCGTCCCGCATAGCTCTTGCAGAGCCCGGAGACTTCAATCATCGCGTCGGCAACCATGTCTTGAATGGACCGGGATAGTGGAGGAGGCGTTGAAGCATGGGCGAACAAAAACTCCCGGTCCGGCCTTTCGCCTTCACTTGAACTCCAGCAGGAACTGCATCGGCACGTAGGAGGCGCTGCGGGGGCTCCATTGGCCATAGGCCGTGATCGGCAGCCGGTCCCCCGCCTGCACGTTCCAGAGGATGGAGGCGGCCGCCAGCAGGTTGCCGGTCTTGTGGGCCTTCGGGGTTTCGCCGGGCAAAAGGATGTTGGCGAAGATGGAGCCCGGCCGGACACCCGCTTGGGCGGCGGCGCTGCCCCGCGCCACGGCCTCGACCAGCAGTCCCGCCCCGACCGGCACGTCGAGTTCGGCGGAGACCTTTGGGTCGATCTCGCGGACGGTCATGCCGGTCTTCTCTTCGACCAGCGCGGCCAGGGTCTTGTAGGACACGGTCAGCTCGCTGGATTCCCCGTCCCGCAACCGGGTGAACCGCACCCGCTGGTCGCTGGCGGCCATGATGGCCAGGGCGTCGAAGCGGCTCTTGGGCTCGACGCCGTTGATGCGGGTCAGCACGTCGCCGGGCCGCAGTCCGGCCTTGTCCGCCGGGCTGCCCGGATGCACGGCGCTGACGGTGTAGGTCTTGCCTTCGGCGGGCCGGAAGCGAAGCCCCAGCCAACGCCCGTGCATCACCTCGGGACTGAAGCACTCCGACACGGCCGTGGATATCTGGCGCACGGGAATGGCGAACCCGATGCCCTGCCCCCCTTCGGAGATGGCCACGTTCAGGCCGATCATCTCGCCCTTCAGGTTCACCAACGGACCGCCGCTGTTGCCGGGGTTGATCGGCGCGTCGATCTGGAGCCAATCGGGGATCTCCAACCGGTCCTTCGTGGCCTCCGCCCGGCGCGGTTTGGCGCTCAGAATCCCCTTCGTGACCGAGCTGCCGAGCCCGAGCGGATTGCCCAGGGCCAGCACCGTTTCGCCGAGCAACAGGTCGTCGTCCGCCGCCATTTTGATCGGCTGGAATTTCCGGCCCGGCTCGGCCTCCAGCTTCAAGACCGCCACATCGGTGCCCGGCACGCCCACCAACGCCCGCGCCCGGATCGGCGGCGAATCGTCCCAGAGCTGCACCCAGATTTCGTCCACCACCTTTCCCTCTTCCGTGACCACATGGACATTGGTCAGCACATAGCCTTCCTCATCCACGATGACTCCCGAACCCGCGCTGTTGCGGTCCCGCAACCGTTCCGGGATCTCGATGATGCCCCGCCAGAAATCGAAGACCCGCCGTCGCACCACCCCGCCGCGGATGCGGGTGGCGATGTTCACGACGCTGGGCGAAGTGAGTTCCACGGCCGCCACGGTCGCGTCGCGTCGGGGATCGTTCACGGTTGGCGGAGCCGAAACGACCTGGGCCGTTCCCGTGTGCGGATAGAGACACAGGAACAGCACCCCAACCGCCCCGGACAGCAACCGGAGCGGAAACTCTCGTGGGGCCTGTGTTTTCGTCTTTTGTAAATGGTTCATCGATAGGGAACTTCAAACGCGGTGAAGTTCGGTTCTCACTTTCCATCAACACCAGAAATGTCAATTCGTCGCACCACCGCCGCCGGTCCCGAGACGTAGGGCAACCTTGACCGAATTCAACGGAATTCTACAAATGACCCGTCCACCTAAAACCGTAGGCAAAAGCCGTGAAGGGAGGTGGGTCGTCGTCGCCCTTCTTTGCCCAGAGCAACAACCCAAACAAGCACTCAGGAGGCATCCGTATGGCCACCGGCAAAGTAAAGTGGTTCGACAATCGCAAAGGGTTCGGCTTCATCGTCCAGGAGGAATCCGGACGCGACGTGTTCGTCCACCACACGTCGATTGAAGGCCAAGGATACAAGACCCTCAAGGAGGGCGAGACCGTCAACTTCGACCTGATCGAGAGCGACAAGGGTCTCAAAGCGCAGCACGTGCTCCGCTCCACCTTGGGCTGATCCCATTCCGGTTCGGCCTGAACCGGACAATTTCCTTAGCCAGCATCGCGGTCCCGACTAATGTCCGGACCGCGATGTCGTTTTCAGAGCCCGTCGGCAGCCTCTACATCCATGTCCCGTTCTGCGCCCACAAGTGCGAGTATTGCGCCTTTTACTCGGAAACGAGCAAGGGCGAGATCGTCAATCGCTACGTCGGCGCCCTGATCCGCGAGCTGGAACTCGTCGCCGACAGCCTACGCCCCCGCACCATCTTCTTCGGCGGCGGCACCCCGTCCCTGCTCAACTTGGCCCAGTGGGAACGCGTCCTCGATGCGATGGACCGTCTCGGCTTGTCCCAGCCCGACGAATGGACCGTGGAATGCAATCCCGCGACCGTGTCCGAGGACAAAGCCCGGCTCCTGCGCAGCCGGGGCGTGAACCGGATCTCGATGGGCGTCCAGTCCCTCGACGAGACGTTGCTCGACCGATTGGGCCGCATCCACAGCCGCGACATGGTCTTCCGTTCCTTCGATACCCTGCGCAAAGCGGGGTTCGATAACGTCAACGTGGACCTGATGTTCGCCATTCCCGGCCAATCCATGGAGCTGTGGAAGAAAACGCTGGATGAAGCCATCGCCCTCGGGAGCGAACATCTTTCCTGCTACGAAGTGATCTACGAGGAGGACACCCCGCTCTTTGAACAGCTCAAAGCCGGTCAGTTCGATGTGGACGAAGACTTGGCCGCCGCCATGTATGAAGAGCTGATCGACCGCGCCGGAGCCCACGGCTTCCATCAATACGAGATCGCCAACTTCGCCCAAGATCCCGCGCCAGCGGCCAACGAGGCTCCTTCACCGATCCATGCCGACGTGCCCCGCCGGGCCTGCCGCCACAATGTCACCTATTGGCGCGGCCAAGCCTGCCACGGGTTGGGCCCGGCCGCTTCGGGCTATGTCGGCGGCGTCCGCACCCGCAACTGGCCCAATACCACCCTCTATTGCGAGCAACTGGAGAAGGGCAAACGCGCGATCGAATTCTCCGAAACCCTCTCGCCCAGCGCCCGGGCCGGAGAGATCGCCGCCTTTGGCCTGCGCATGATGGCGGGCTGGCCCTTGGAATTGTTTCGCCAAACTACCGGAGCCGATCTCGCCGCCGAATGGCCGGAAGCCATCGAGCAACTGGTGAAGCTGGGCTACGCCGAATTGACCCCGGAACGCTTCCGCCTGACCCGCCAAGGCCTGCGCTACGCCGACTGGGCGGCGGAACTCTTTCTGCGATCCTGAGCGCGGTGGCCAAGAAAATCGCTTGCCGCCCCGCACCGGCCTCCCCTTAATACCGACCCTTCGGCGTCACGGCCGAAGCCAGCTGTGCCCGCGTGGCGGAATTGGCAGACGCGCTAGATTCAGGTTCTAGTGGGTAACTCCTTACAGGTTCAAGTCCTGTCGCGGGCACCAACAGCATCAACGTGTTAGACGGCCTCTCAGCGCCGTTCCTGTCGCAGAGCACTGTCGCGCGGGACGGATGGAAGGCTCTCGCGGATGCGGCACAGGCCCTTTTCCGCATTGCGAACGCCCTCGCCGGGGAAAACGCCGCTTCCGCTCCGATCCCTCCCTCTCCCCAGCCCGCACCGTCGCCGACGCCATTAACGAAATGCTCCTGTCCAAGGCCCGCGCCGGGAAGTCCGACCGCTACCTCGCGGAAATGCGCTACCACTTGGAACGGTTCAGCCGAGGGCGCATGACGCGGCCGCTGGGCGCAGTCACTTCGGTCGAGATTGAGCGATGGCTGGCCGCGCAGGATTGGTCCGAATGGACCGTGCGCGGGCATCTGCTCTACGTGCGGGGACTCTTCGCGTGGGCCATCAAGCGCGGTTACGTGACGCTGAACCCGGCCGCCTCCATCGACGTTCCCAACCGCATCCCGACCGCGCCCGCGATCCACACGCCCGAGACGGTCCGGCACGTCCTGACCACGGCGCGGAGCCACAGCCCTGGCCTCGTGCGCCTGCTCGCCATCCGCTACTTCACCGGATTGCGCTCCGCCGAGGCCGAGCGGTTGACCGAGGACGCCATCAATCTGAATCGCGGCTTCATCGAAGTCTCCGCCAGCAACGCCAAGACGCGCCAGCGGCGGCTCGTCACGATCCAGCCCAACCTCCGCGCATGGCTGGAGCTGGGCGGCACGCTCCCGGACCAATCGCACCAAAAGCTGATCCGCGACCACTTGACCAAGCGGCACAAGATCGAGTGGCCGCAAAACGTCACGCGGCACAGCTTTGTCTCCTATCACCTCGCCGAGTTCCAAAACGCCGCCAAGACCGCGCTGGAGGCGGGCCACAGCGAGGCGATGCTGTTCCGGCACTACCGCGAGGTAGTGACGCCGGGACAGGCGCGGGACTTCTGGGCGATCACTCCGGCCTGACTTGCTGGAGCATGAGGGGGAAGAGGATTTCCAGGTCTTCCGCCCGCATTTCGAGGAAGGCGGTCAGGACGATCTTGGCGAGGTGGTCGGCATTGCCGATCTTGAAGAACTGGGCGGCGGCGAGCTGCTGCTGCGTGGCAGGACTGACGCGGAGGACTCCGGCGGACTTCTTGTGCATTTGGTGATGCGGCCCCTACTAGGGCTTTTCTCTCACTGATGACGCACGCGAAGGTAGTAGCCTTGTCGCCTCCCAACACCACTCGGGTGGGCTATCGCGTGCGCCAAAAGTGGGGTTTGCTATAGGAACGTCAGCGGCTTGGTGGGCCGCGAAACGATTGGCTGTCCGACTCTTATCGGACGTAGGATGAGACTAGGGAGTGTCTTCAAACCTGATAAGAGTGTGAATAGGGAGAAGAGGGAAAGCGTTTGAAGAGGTGAGGAAATGAAGATGGAACGAAGCCGGACGAAGTTGCCGGAGCCGCTGTGGAGGCGGCTTAAAAAATTAAGCGGAGCCGAGCGGTCGGGTTAACGATAACCGTCGGAGGTCGTCCGCCAAAGGATGATCGTCTGATGGTGGAGGCGATGGTCTTCCAGTTGAGGGCTGGATGTC
>CAMLMI010000065.1 GCA_946480965.1 uncultured Verrucomicrobiales bacterium
GCTTCCAGCCTGTCCCCGAAGTCTCGGTGGAGACACCCAACGGTGCGGCTCAAGAGAGGTTCGAAAGCGTCCGGTTCTTCCACGCCCTCCGGGTCAGGCTGGTCGGCCGGGCAGCCCGTGCAAGAGCTGCCGGCCAGGCGGCTGGAATCGCGCCGTTCCGGTTCAGTCCTTCCAGCCGTGGGCCTCCACCATCCAGAGCCGCTTGTCCGTGGCCCGGCTGATCTGCGTGCAAAGGTCGGCCGTGCCGGCATCGCCCGCTTCCTCGGCGGCGGAGATCGCCGTCCGCATCCGGGCGCCGAATGCGGCCAGGACCCGGGACAAGACCTGGACATGGTCGCAGCCCCAATGCGGGTTCGTCGCGGGCTCGGGCAATTCGGAGGCGACCATCGCCGCCTGCACCGTGCCCAGCGCCATCCCGCCGAGCGCCACGGCTCTTTCGGCCAATTCGTCCGTGAAGCCGTCCACCTCCGCCGCCACTTCGTCGAAGAGTTCGTGCAGCGCGGCGAACTGCGGCCCCTTCACGTTCCAGTGCGCCTGCTTGGCCTGCTGGCGCAGGTCTATGGCCGATGCCAGCAGGCCGTTGAGCAAGGCCACCATGCCCCGACGCACCTCCAACGGCAGATCGTTCTGGGTCTCGCAGACCAGCGGATGGACCAAAGGTTCCTCGCGGACGGATGGAGCGGTGGAGTTCATGGCATCAGGAGTTGAACGGTTCAGTGCTTGGTCTTGTAGGGCAGGCTGAGGTCCTTCGAGGCGACGGAATAGACCTGATACACGCCCAGCATCGGCCGGGACATGCACGAGGTGTTGACCTGCATGTAGCAGGCCACGCCGTCGAACTTGAAGTCGGTCTTGTGCCGCAGGTAGTAGGCCGGCACGAGCGCCTTCAAGGTGTTGCCGCGCTCCACCACGGAGTGGCCGGCGGAATCGAGATACATCGGCATCCCGCAGTTCGTCGGCGGCAGCACCACGGTCTTGTCGTCCTTCTTGAACTCCTTCACCGCGAGTCCGCCGGGCACGCGATCGTCCTTCGCCAACAGCACCCAGTGCGTGTGGTAGGTGGCCTTGTCGTCGTCGTAACGGCCGTTGGCGTTCTCGTCCCAGAGCGGTGTGTCGTCGAAGTCCGGGTGCGAGGTGATGGCCAACGCCACGATGCCTTCGGCGTCGCCCATGCCGACGTCCGCGGCCTTGAGCGTAGTGGGGAACACGTAGCCGAGCACGGGCGCGCCGTTCAGATCCCCGGCGGGCTTGGGCACGACCAGGCTGGGCGAAGCCTTCAGCTCCATGCTGAAGACCACGAGGTCGAGGTCCTTTCTGTATTCCACCGAGACCTTCTTGATCTGGACGCTCGGGGAGTTCGTCAGCGCGGGATCGCTGTTGAGTTTGAAGTCGCAGCTCAAGGCGGACGAAGCGGTCGCCCAGAGCGCGGTGCAGACCAGTAACGGGAGTCGATGCAGGTTCATGGAATTTCAGGTCCAGGTTTGAGGAAACGAAACCGACGAAGAGGGCGGCACGGTCCCGGCCCGCAGACGCTTCCTCAGCGAAAGCACCTGCAACGTCGCACCGACGACCAGCAGCAAGAGCAGCCCGCCCGTAGCCGCTTGCAGCTCCGGCCCCTCGCGATCCGCGATCAGCGGCTTGGCCACCGGCAGCCGTGTCGTCGTCTCCACCACGGCGGGAATGAGGTGGAAACAGACGGTCGCGGAGTAGGTCACGACCTCCACGTAGGGCGACAACCCGCCGAACCACCGAAACCGCTCCGCGCCCCAGGCGAGCACCAAAGCGATCAAGGTCACCACGCCCAGCGCGTGGGCGATGCCGAACCCGCCGTGCTGCATGATCGGAAAACCGGTTAGGCAGGTGAGCGCCGTGGTCCACACGTAGAGTCGGCCGAGGCGGCTCCGATGCGTGATGGCGCGGTCGCGGACCAAGGCGACCAATCCGGCCGCCACGGCGACGAGGCTGATCAACGTGTGGACGATCCCGAGCGGGGTGAGGCCGAGCATAGGAGTTCCTCGTGGTGTGAAAGCAGTCAGCGCAGTCCGCCGGTCACGAAGATCGATTCGCCCGTGATCCAACCCGAGTCTGGCGACGCGAGGAACACGACCACGGGCGCAATGTCGCCCGGCTGCCCAACCCGGCCCAGCGGAGTGACGTTGGCGAAATGCTGGAACGACGAAACGAACCCGGCCGCGTGCGTGCCTTCGGTTTCGATGGGCCCGGGATTGACCGAATTGACCCGGATCTTCCGGGCACCCAGCTCCTTGGCGAAGGTCTTCGTCAAGGTGTCCACCGCGCCCTTGGTCGCGTTGTAAACGGCCGTGTTGGGGATGGCCAACGTGCTGACCACGGAGCTGACGTTCACGATGCTGCCGCCATCGGGGCTGAAGTATTTCAGCGCCTCCTGCGTGGCGAGGATGACCCCAAGCACGTTGAGGTTGAAGTGGCGGTGGAAGTTCTCCTCGGTGATCTGCCCGAGCGGCTGGCCTTCGTAGATCCCGGCGTTGTTCACGAGGATGTCGATCCGGCCAAACGCCGCCGCGCTTTCCTGGAACAGACGCGCGACGTCGGTTTGTTTGGAGACATCCCCGACCACGGCGAAGGCCTTGCCGCCCGCCGCCGTGATCTCGGCGACGACTTTGTCCGCCGCCGACTTGCTGGAGGCGTAGTTGACCACCACGGCCGCTCCCGCTGCCGCGAGCTGTTTGGCGATGGCCGCCCCGATGCCCTTGGAGGCTCCGGTGACGACGGCCACCTTGCCCGCCAGTTTCTTGGATGACGTGTCCATGGTGGTCGGGGAATTTCAGGACTTGGCGAACGCCAGGAGGTCCGCGTTGAGCTGCTCCTTCGCCGTGTCGCCGAGGCTGTGGCCGCCGCCGGGAAAGATCTTGAGCACGGCGTTCTTCACCAGCTTGGCGGAGAGTTTGGCCGAGGCGTCGATGGGCACGATCTGGTCGTCGTCGCCGTGGATGATGAGCGTCGGCACGTCGAACTTCTTCAGATCGTCGGTGAAGTCGGTTTCCGAGAAAGCCTTGATGCAGTCGTAGGCGTTCTTGTGTCCGGACATCATGCCCTGCATCCACCAGGACTGGATCAGCCCCTGCGACACCTTCGCACCCGGCCGGTTGAAGCCGAAGAACGGCCCGCTGGCCACATCGAGGAAGAACTGCGCGCGATCGGCCAGGTAGGCCTTGCGGAAGCCGTCGAAGACCTCCATCGGCAACCCGCCGGGATTGGCCGCCGTCTTGAGCATGATCGGCGGCACCGCGCCCATCAGCACGGCCTTGGAAACGCGCTTCGTGCCATGCCGCCCGATGAAGCGGGCCACTTCACCGCCGCCGGTGGAGTGGCCGATCATCACGGCCTTCTTCAGGTCCAGCTTCTCGAACAGCTCGGCCAGATCGTCGGCGTATTGGTCCATGTGGTTCCCGTCCCACGGCTGGCTGGAACGGCCGTGGCCGCGCCGGTCGTGGGCGATGCAGCGAAAGCCGTGCGACGCGAGGTGGAACATCTGCGCGTCCCAGGCGTCGGCGCTGAGGGGCCAGCCGTGGCTGAAGGTGACGACGGGGCCGTTTTTCGGACCCCAGTCCTTGAAGTAGATCGTGGTGCCGTCTTTGGTGGTGATGGTGTTCATGAGTGGAGTTGGGTTGAGGAACGCGGGGCGGACTGCGGCGGATGCGGAGATGGCCAGAGGGCTCATTCCGATTCCCGCTAGGGTTCCCGCACCTGCGACCAGGAACTGTCGCCGGGAAAACCCGTTTGTCACCGGCTGGACTTCGTCCCGTTGGTCGCCTGGATTCATCGCCTTTGTCCTTCGTCGCCCAGATAGGCGAGATTCCCCGGCTCAAAGGACAAGAGAAGTTGAAAAATTCTTTTAGCGAAGATGCCGCAGAGCGGGCGTTCCAGCCGAAGAAGGTAGGGCTGCGCTGCCGCGCAGCCCTGATCACCGTTCCAAGCGCAGCGCGGAACGAACTGCGGCGTGCACCAACAGGTCAACACACTGGGAAGACGCTCGGAGATTTGCCCTCCTCGGCGATGCGTGGCCTCCAAGGGCAAAAACATCGCTGCGCTCGTCTTTGCCGAAGATGGGGCGGAACAGCAGTTTCGCCCTACCCTGCTAGGCTTCTTCGAAGCCCTGCCTTTCCCCCGTTGATCTCCCGGAACAGCCAGGCCCGCGCGAACACCCAGTAGTTCTTCACGGTGGAGCCGGAGATGTCCAAGAGCTGCCCGATCTCCTCGTTGGTCAGGCCGACGAAGTAGCGCAGCTTCACCACTTCGGCCTGCACCGGATGCTCGGCGGCCAAGCGGTCCAACGCCTCGCTGACGGCCAGCATCTGGTCGTCGGCATCGGGCACCGCCAGGTCGAACTCCTCGAGGTCCACGCGGTCGAGCTTGCCGCCGTGCCGGACCGCCCGCTTGCGCCGCGCCCGGTCGATCAGGATTCGCCGCATGGCTTCGGCCGCGACGGCGAAGAAGTGGGTCCTGTTCTCGAAGCGGGGCGAGCCCCCCTGCATGATCCGCAGCCACGCCTCGTGGACCAATGCGGTGGGCTGGAGCGTGTGACCGGGGGATTCCTGCGCCATCTTGAACGCGGCGATGCGGCGCAGCTCTTCATAGACCAGCGCCAGCAACTGACCAGCCGCCGCCGCATCATCGGTTTGAAGCGTCTTCATGATCAATGTCGCGTTTCCCATCGTCTCGTCTCCCTCATTGCCCAGGGCATTCGTTGGACTTACGGTTTCCCGGTGTCGATGCCATTCTTGGAGCCAGTCCCGATCATGGCCTTCGCTTCGTCGAGCAACTGGTGCGAGATGATCCAGTCGCGCCAGTCCCCGCCGATGTTGCGGCTGGCGACGGCGGGCAGACTGGTTGCAGCCGCCAACGCCTCGGCCAGAATCCGCTCCGCCGTGTCGTGCTCTCCCAGCCGGAAATGAGCCATCGCGAGGATCGCGCCCGCCTCCAGCTTCGCATAGATGAAGTCGGATTTCTGCGCCTCCTTCGCCCAGGTGATCGCTTCCGCGAAACGTCCTTGCCGATAAGCCGCCATGGCCTTGCAGACCCGGAAGAGGGGCATGGCGGGATTGCCCGCGCCACGCGTTATCGGCACGTCCGCCAGTTTGTCGATGATCGTGAGGTCAAAGCCCGGCATCGGCAAAATGAGGCAGTCCTTGGCCATGCGGTCCGCTTCGAAGACGTCCGTCGAATGGCCAAACCGATCGCTGATCGTCCGGCACAGGGCGCGGTATTCGTTCGTCTCTCCGAGGACAACGTGCAACGGCGCCAGCAAATGGTAGGCGGCGTGGCTGGCAGGGCGCAGTTCCAGGAACCTGACCGCATCGGCCTTGGCCGCGATCCAAAGACCCCGGCTGGCCAAAGCCCCGGCCCGGAGACCCAGCAGATCGAGCCCCTCCGGATTCTTGACGAAGTCGACCTTCCACAACGGTTCCAGAATCGGGATCGCCTCCCGCTCTCGGCCCATGATCGAAAGGACCGTCACGAGGTTGATCTCCGTGATCGCGACATCCCGGTGCCACGGCCCGAGGCTCTTCGTCAGAATCTGGATCGCGTCGCGAAAGGTTTTCTCCGCCTCGGAATGGCGACCGGCCGCCATCTGCGCGAGACCGAGGTTTCCCAGACCTTGCGCCAACATCGTGCTGTCCGGCCCGACCTTCTTGCGCCAGATCTGCACCGCCTCCGCCTGGAGCTTCTCCGCCTCGGCGGGATCCCCGCGCCGGCGGACGGCGGTGGACAGGTTGGCGAGGGTCTGGGCCACGTAGAGATGGTCGTCACCGTGCTTCCGCCGGCGGGCAGCCAACAGCTCACGGTGGATCGATTCGGATTCCTCGAACTTGTTCTGCTGGGACAGATGAAAGGCGAGCGAGTTCAGCGCCAGCGCGACCTCCTCGCTGTCCTCTCCAAAATGTCGGCGCCGGATGGCCAGCGCCTCCCGGTCCAACGGCTCCGACATGGCCGCGTCGTCGAACGCCGCCGAAAGGGTCAGCAACAGGGTGGCCACCTGCGGACTGTCGTTTCCTTTGGCCCGGCGAAGGGTTTCCAAGGCGCGCTGGTAGATCTCGATTGCCCGTCCGGGAACGCCCAACTCCACCCAGACGTCCCCCACCGTGGTCCAAAGCTCCACCTGGACCATGGGGCGATTGGTCAGATCAACGCCGATCCGGACCGTCGCCTTCTCCAGTATCTCGCGCAGCAACGTGGTGTCCCGCTTCTGGGCCACCGACGGACCGATCCCCTTCAGCATCTGTTCGAGAAAGCGCGTGGTTTCCCGGCTCTTCGCCGCCTCGTCCTCGGCCACCCGCCGCTCCTGCTCCGCCTCCCCGCGCGCCATCCGCTCCTGGGTGAGGGATTGGGTTACCATGACCAACGAAACCGCCAACACTCCAACCACCGATGCCGCCGCGGCCGTTATGACCTTGTTCCGCTCCACCAGTTTCCGGAACCGGTAGCCCACGCTCGGCGAACGCGCGGAGATGACCTCGTTGGCCAGATAGCGGCGCACGTCCTCCGCCAAACCGGTGGCGGTCTGGTAGCGACGGCCCCGGTCCTTCTCCAGCGCCTTGATCACGATCCAGTCGAGGTCGCCCCGCACGGAGCGGATCAACCGTGGCGCCTCGATCTGGCGGCGCTGGGCCACCGTGGTCAGATCCGCCGCCAGCATCGTGCTCAACCGCGTGGACGGGCGCACCGGTTCCTGGTGGAGAATCACCCGACGCACTTCATCCAATCCCGCCTTCAACAGCTCCTTCGTGTCGAACGGCGTGGTGCCGGTGAGCAGTTCATAGAGGAGAACGCCCAGGCTGTAGATGTCGCTCCGCGTGTCCACGTCCACGCTGGTCAACGCCGCTTGCTCGGGGCTCATGTAGGCTGGCGTCCCGATCAGCATCTCGAAGGCGGTGAAGACCGTCTTGTCCGTCAGCCGCTGGCCCGTCGTCGCTTTGGCGATGCCGAAGTCGATGACCTTGGGCAGCGGCTTCCCGGATTCATCGACCGTCACGAGGATGTTCGACGGCTTGAGGTCGCGGTGGATGATGCCCTTCTGGTGGGCGTGTTGGACCGCTTGGCAGACCTGGATGAACAGCTCCAGCCGCTCGGGGGTGGATAGCGAGTTCCGGTCGCAGTAGTCGGTGATCTTCAGCCCCCGGACCAGTTCCATCACGAAATAGGGCCGCCCCGTCTCGGTGGCTCCGGCGTCGAGGACCGTGGCGATGTTCGGATGGTCCATCAGCGCCAGGGCCTGGCGTTCCGCCTCGAAGCGCGCGATCACGCTCTTCGTGTCCATGCCGGGCTTCACCACCTTCAGCGCCACCGTCCGCCGCACCGGCGTTTCCTGCTCCGCCATGAAGACCACGCCACAGCCGCCCTCGCCGATCTGCTGGAGCAGCTTGTAGCGGCCGATGCGGTCACCGACCTTTTCACCAAGACCGACGGCCTCGCCGCGAACCGAATCCGCCGGCATCGCCTCCATGAAATCCGCCGCCGCGAAGTGCGCCCGGATCAGCGCTTCCACCCGGAACCGCAATGCCTCGTCCCCGTCGCAGACCTCGTCCAGATAGGCCGAACGCCGGTCCTCGGGCAGCTCCAGCGCCCTGGTGAAGATGGCCACTTCCCGGCCCGATGCGTTGCTCATAGTTGCGCCGCGATTTCCTGCGTCGATCATCCCCGCACTTCGGCGGGAGACAAGGGCGGGCTCCTACCCAGAACCGGTTCGCCACCCTCCAGAAAGCGAGATTCCGGCACCAAAAGGACAAGCCGTTTCAATCGGCTTTCGCGACGGTCGGTTCCGCGGAGTTCCCCGATGGCGGGTGGTGCAGGATTCCGGGCCCCGCCGTCAGTCCCGGTTGCGGAGGAAAATCGTCGGAGGGGTTGGCCGTTCCGTCGCGGAATCGCGCATTGTTTCTCCGGACCGTTCGGTTTCGATGCCGGTCGGCCAGGATGACATGAGCGATTCAACGGAACAGGACTTTGGGATCTTCTCCGAGGCACTGGCGCTGTCCGGGGCGGAACGGGCGGCGTTTCTGGCCGTCGCCTGCGAGCGCGACCCGGAACTGCGTCGGCGCGTGGAGGCGCTGCTGCGCGCCCATGAAGAAGCCGGTGGCTTCATGGAGACACCGCCGATGGGGCCGCTTGGTGGATCATCGGCGCGGTTCGAAGGCGCCGGCGACCGCATCGGGCGCTACCGCTTGCTCCAGCAGATCGGCGAGGGCGGCTGCGGCGTGGTCTTCATGGCGGAACAGGAGACGCCGGTCCGCCGGCGCGTCGCGTTGAAGGTGGTGAAGCCCGGCATGGACACGAAGAGCGTGATCGCGCGGTTCGAGGCGGAACGCCAGGCGCTGGCGCTGATGGACCATCCGAACATCGCCCGGGTTTTCGACGCGGGCACGACGGACCAGGGGCGGCCCTACTTCGTGATGGAACTGGTCCGTGGCCTGAAGATCACCGACTACTGCGACCAGAACGCGCTCCCGATGGAGGCTCGGCTGGAGCTGTTCGTGCAGGTCTGCCACGCGGTCGAACACGCCCACCAGAAAGGCATCATCCACCGCGACCTCAAACCCTCCAACGTCCTCGTCACCACGACCACCGAAGGATTGCCCCAGCCCAAGGTGATCGACTTCGGCATCGCCAAGGCGGTGTCCGGCCAGACCCTCACGGACAAGACGCTCTTCACCGCGTTCGAGATGCTGATCGGCACGCCCGCCTACATGAGCCCGGAACAGGCGGAGCTGACCAGCGTGGACGTGGACACGCGCTCCGACATCTACAGCCTGGGCGTGCTGCTCTATGAACTCGTCACCGGGCGCACGCCCTTCGACGCCTGCGATCTGCTGAAGCGCGGGCTCGACGAGGTCCGGCGCGTCATCCGCCAACAGGAGCCGGTCCGGCCTTCGACCAAGCTGGGCACGCTGGTCGCCGCCGATCTCACCGCGGTGGCGACGTCGCGGAAGGCGGAACCGTTGAAGCTGATCCGTTCGGTCCGGGGCGACCTCGATTGGATCGTGCTCAAGACGCTGGAGAAGAACCGGACCCGCCGCTACCAGACGGCCTCCGCGCTGGCGGCCGACATCCGGCACCATCTGGCGAACGAGACCGTGGCCGCCCGTCCGCCCAGCACGGCCTATCGGCTGCGGACGATGGTCCGCCGTCATCGGATGCTCTTCGGCGGGCTGGCGGCGCTGGTGCTTTCCCTGACGGCGGGCCTGGTGGCTTCCATGTATCTCCTGGCTCGGGAAAACGAGGCCCGGTGCGACGCCGATGCCGCGCGGCGGTCGGCCGAGACGAACCAGACCCTGGCGCAGATCGAATCGGCCAAGAGCCGGCAGGTGACCGCCTTCGTGAAGCGCATGCTCGAAGGCGTGGGGCCTTCGGTGGCGATGGGGCGCGACACGGCGCTGCTGCGGGAGATCCTGGAAGGAACCCAGGAGCGGATGAACCGGGAGCTCGCGGGACAACCCGAGGTCGTGGCCGAGATCAAGGGCCTGCTCGGTCGGGTCTATCGCGACATCGATCTGCGCCTGGCGGTCGCGTTTCATCGCGACGTCCTGGCGTGGAGCCAAGGGCGGCCGGGTGGCCCGGATGAGGTGACGGCCGCGGCGTTGTTCGATCTCGCGGGCTCCATCTATCGGGCCGGACAGATCGCGGAAGCCGAAGGTTTGGTGCGGCAAGCCTTGGCGGTGCAGCGTTCCTTGCCCGGTCGGCAAGGCCTGGAAGAGGTTCCCTTCTTGAAGCTGTTGGCGGCGATCCTTTGGAACCTGGAAAAGTTCGACGAGTCCGAGTCTATCAACGACCAGGTGCTGGCGATCGAACGGAGCTCGGGAAAGAAGGATGAGCTCGCCTTGGCGGATGCCCTGGATTTCCGGGCGCGGGCGCTCGGGCGAAAGCAGGACTATCTGGAGGCCGAACCTGCGGCGCGGGAAGCTCTGGCGATCCGTCGCCGCATCCTCACGCCGGACCACCCGTTGATCGCCAACTCCCTTCTCCGCCTTTCCATCACCCTGGGATTCGGCGGTCGGTTGGCGGAAGCGGAAGCCGTGGCCCGTGAGGTGGCGGAGATGCGCCATCGGGTGCTCGGGGCCGATCATCCCCACTACTCCGATGCGCTCGCCTATCAGGGCCTCTGGCTCGAGAAGCAGGACAAGCTGGCCGAAGCCGAGCGGGCCTATCAGCAGGCCTTCGCGATTCTGGAACGGCTGAACGTCTTCAATCCGAACCTTTCCGTCGCCTTCATCAACTTGACCGAGGTTCTTCACCGCCGGAGCGCGTGGAAGGAGGCCGCCGAGGTGCATCTCCGGATGATCGCGAAGATCCGGCAACGCGACGAACAGCCATCGATCGAACTGGGTTCAGCCCTCCACGGTCTGGGCGACGCCTATCGGAACCAGGGCGACCTCGTCGCCGCCGCCCGGGCCTACGGCGAAGCGGTGGAAGTCCGGCGCAAGGTGGCCGGGATCTTGGATGCTTCCACGGCGGACTCCGTCCGACAGTGGGTCCTGGCCCTGCGTGGTCTGGGCAGGGCCTTGGAAGCGGAGCAGGCGCTGAACCGGATGCTGACCTCCGACACAATGGAGCGGCCGGAGAGCGCGGAACTGCTCCTCGTCCGGGCCGATCTTCTCGGGGTCCAAGGGCGTTGGGCCGAGGCCCGCCCCGATGCGGAACGGGCCGTGGCCTTGGCTCCGGAGAACCACTTCGCCTTCCACTCCTTGGCGCCTCTCTTGGTGGTGACGGGGGACCGCGCCGCCTACCGGCTGTTGTGTGGGCAGATCATCGCCCGGCATGGCGACGCCCGGGATGGGAATGTCGCGGAGCGGATGGCCAAGGACGTTCTCATCTGGGCGGACTCCGGCGTGGATTTGGCGGTGGTCGAATCGATGGTCCAAACCGCCTTGGCGGTGGAGTCCGGCCATCCGGGGCTGGCCCACTTCCAGTTTTGCCGGGCGTTGCTGGATTACCGTCGCGGACGATTCGCTTCGGCCATGGAGTGGTCGGGCAAGGTGGTGGCCTCCACGACGACCATTCCCCGCCTCCAGGCGCTGTCGGTGTTGGCCATGGCCCAGGCCCGTTCGGGGCAAGTGGACGAGGGGAGGAGGTCCCTCGACGGCGTGCTGCGAGAAGCGGCCGAATCGGCCGCCCGGCCGGACAGCCCGGCTCTGGGCGGTGAATGGCGCGACTGGATCGTTCTGCAGGCTCTCTTGGCCGAAGCCCGGGACGTGCTGGCGACGGCCGGGAGGTCCGGGCCAGAAAACGCTCCTTGAAAGGACATCGACGACCATGGACCCGCTCGCCACCCTGCCATCGATGAGCAACGCCACCTTGCTCCTGTCCGCCCTCGAAAGCGGCGATACCCGGGCTGCCGACCAGTTGCTGGAACTCGTCTACGACGAGCTGCGCCGCCTCGCGGCCAGCCGGATGGCCAAGGAATCCCCCGGCCACACGCTCCAGCCCACCGCCCTGGTCCACGAAGCCTGGGTCCGGTTGGTCGGCGCGGGGGAACCCCGGTTCGCCAACCGCGCGCATTTCTTCGCCGCCGCCGCCGAAGCCATGCGGCGCATCCTCATCGACCGCGCCCGCAAGAAACAGGCGCGTCGCCACGGTGGCGGCCTGGAGCGAGTGCCCTTGGACGACTGCGATCCGGCGACCCCGGAAGCCGACGACCAGTTGCTGGAGCTGAACGAGGCCTTGGAACGCTTCGCCGTGGCCCATCCCAAGCAGGCCGAGCTGGTCAAACTGCGCTACTTCGCCGGGCTCACCCTGGAAGCCGCCGCCGAACTGATGGGCGTGTCCCTCTCCACCGCGAAGAACTACTGGGCGTTTTCGCGGGCGTGGCTGTTCAAGGAGGTGAAGAAGGCTCGGGGGTAGGAATGAAATTGAATGGCCGGCTGGAGCTAAATCAGCGAACCGAGCCGCAGTCGTTGATCTTGACGAATGTCTCTGACCACCTTTGCCCAGTCGGAACAATTGAGATCGATATGAGCCGTCAAATTGCATGGGTGTTCGCTATCTTTGCCTGGGTCGTTTCTCCTGGAGTGGCTTGGATGATGATTGATGCCGATCATCGTGCACAGATCGATGGATATGGATTCGTGAAGTCCGGCACAAAGAGTGTATCCATCGCCTTATGGGCGTGTCTGGTTTCCTCCGGGTTCTCCTTAATGGCGACGCGTCTCGCCCTTGGAGAGCTGTGGCGTATGGCGTCACCAAGACCCAAGGGCCGTTTCCTTGAGGTGGCCGTTATGGCGACGCCCTTATTCGTCGCCGTCTGTTATCTCGTTTTCCACTGGTAGTCCCTGGATGTGACAAAAAATGTTGGCTCGGCGTTGGCCGTTCCTTCGGTGGATCTCGCATTGCTCGGTGAAGGCCCGAGTGGGCCGCGAACATTCAACCGACCCGCAGCATGAACGCCTACCACAAGCTCTACACCCCCGAGGATTCCGTCGTCGTCTTCATCGACCACCAGCCGCAGATGACCTTCGGCGTGGCCAACATCGACCGCGCCTCTCTCATCAACAACGTCACGCTCCTCGCCAAGGTGGCCAAGGAGTTCAAGGTGCCCGCCATTCTCACGGCGGTCGAAACCGAGTCGTTCTCCGGCTACATCTGGCCGCAGTTGCTCGACGTTTTCCCCGGCCAGGCCGTGGTGGAGCGCACGTCCATGAACTCGTGGGACGACGCCGGCTTCCGCAAGGCCATTGAGGCGACCGGCCGCAAGAACATCATCATCACCGGTCTCTGGACCGAGGTCTGCGTCACCTGGCCGACCATCGAGATGCTCGGCGCCGGCTACAACGTCTACGTCGTGGAAGACTGCTGCGGCGCCACGTCCACCGCTGCGCAGGAAGCGGCTCTCTCCCGCATGGTCCAGGCCGGCGCGGTGCGGACCACGACCATCGCCGCGTTGCTCGAATGGCAGCGCGACTGGAAGAACCGCGAGCACTACAACGCGCTCATGGGCATCCTCAAGGGCCAGGCCGGCGCCTACGGTTCGGGCGTGGAATACGCCTACACGATGGTCCACAAAGCGCCCCAGTCGGCGATCAAGCCGCAGGTCGTGCCCCAGAAGAGCCACTAAACCCGGACACGCCCCGGAGGAGAAGTCCTCCGGGGCGTGTTTTGCCTCCATGTCCAACGACGCTCAAAACTCGTCGCCGTGGTTTGCCCTGCGGCATCCGCTCTTCCGGGCGTTGTGGTTGGCGAGCATCGGTTCCGGGATCGGTTCCACCACGCACGACACCGCAGCAGTGTGGTCGTTGACGATGGCCACCGACCAGGCGTGGGTGGTCACGCTCTTTCAAGCGCTGCTCAGCGCGCCGCTCTTCTTCTTCGCGCTGCCCGCAGGCGCCATAGCGGACATCGCGGACAAGCGCCGGCTCGTGCTGCTGGTGAACGTGCTCGGCGCCTTGGTGGCAGGAACGATGGCCGGGATGGCCTTCTTCTCTCCGTTGCCGCCTGTGGCGCTGTTGGCGGGGGCGTTTCTCCTTGGGGCCTGCATGGCGTTCGGCATGCCCGCGTGGCAGTCGCTGATGCCGGAGGTGATCGAGAAGCCGATGATGGCCAGCGCCATCACGCTCGGCAGCATCGGCGTGAACCTGTCGCGCGCGCTCGGACCACTGTTCGGCGGGTTGATCGTGGGGGCGGCCGGGCCTGCCCCGGCCTTTCTCCTCAACGCGGTGACCTTCCTGGGTGTCGCGTTCGTCCTGTGGCGCTGGCATCGGCCGCCCCCGGCGGCGAAGCCCCACGCGGAGACGGTCATGAGCGCGATGGTCGCGGCGGTGAGGCATGTGCGGTATTCGCGCCCGATCCAGCACGTGCTGATTCGCCACGCCCTGTTCGCCTTCGCCGCTTTCGCGCCCGTGGCGCTGCTGCCGTTGACGGTGAAGCGCCTGGGTCTGCCGGCGGCGAGTTTCGGTCTGCTGATGGGCACCTACGGCGGCGGCGGCATTCTCGCGGCGCTCTTCGTCCTGCCGCAGCTGCGCCGGAAGTTTTCCGTGGACCAGATCACGTTCGGCGCGGGCGTGGTGGCCTTCGCTGCGGCGGTGGCGATGCCGTTCGCCCGCACGCAGGAGCTGCTCGCCATCGTCCTCTTTCCGGCTGGCGCGGCGTGGCTGATCACGATGGCGCAGATGAATTTCGCCGGACAGTCGGTGTTTCCGCACTGGATTCGCGCCCGCGCGTCGGCGGTCCAACTGCTCGCGTTCCAGGGAGCCATCGCGGTTGGTGCGATTCTCTGGGGACAGCTCACCGGGCGCTTTGGCATCGGCGCCGCGCTGTTTGTCGCGGCCGGGGGGCTCTTCGTTTACCTGGTCGCCACACGAATGCTGCCGGTGGACCGCTCGCTCGCGTTGAACCTCAGTCCCGCCGCTCCCGACCATCGGCACGAAGATCTCGCGCTGGTTCCGCAGCCCGACGATGGGCCGGTGCGCATCGCCGTATGTTACGAAGTGCGCGAAGCCGACGAACCGAAGTTTTTCCGTGCCGTGGCTGAACTGCGCGACAGCCGGCTCCGCGACGGCGCATATCGCTGGCAGCTGTGGCGTGATCTGAGGAATCCGCGCGCCTTGTGGGAGGTGTTCCTCGTCGGTTCGTGGGAGGAGCATCTGCGCCAGGCGGACCGCGCCACGGTTAACACCCGGGACATCGAGGAGCGCGTGCTGGGCTTTCACCAAGGCGCCACGCGGCCCGAGGCTCAGCACAGCCTCCATTTGGAACCCGGCACCGCCGGTTGTCCCATGGCCGACAGCGAATCCAGCCGACAACTCCGCTGACTCCATGCCGCGACTTCAGGTCCAGCCTTTGCGCGATGGCCAGATGACAAGCGGACTTAGCTTGGTTCTCGGCGGCGTCTTGGTCGGCGCGTTGCCGACGGTGCGGGCAGCGGAGTCCGAGCCTTGGGATCGTTTGCCGCCGTTGGCCGCCCCGTTGATCAGTCGCAAACTTGTCGTTGGTGTAACCAATGGCTGGCAGTTCACGCCCAGCGGACACGCCAAGACGATGGTGGAGGGTTACCGGAATCCCGATTTTGGTCTTGGCGGCTTCACGGAAGATTCGTGGCTGCACCAACGGGTGCAGCTCGGCTTCAAGGTGGACTATCAGGAGCGATTCGAGTGGTTCACGGAACTCACCTGGGGCGATCTCACCGGCAAGGAACAGCCGCCCGGGCCGCCCGATCGGGACGATCCGGATTTGCTCCAGCTGTATCTGCAAGGCCGGGTGGACCTGAACGGCTCGCAACAGCTCGTCGCCCGTGTGGGACGGCAGGTGCTCTACTACGGTTCCGGCCGCCTGCTCGCCCACCGCGAAGGTGCCAACCAGCGTCTGACCCATGACGCGGCGCGCGTTTCATGGCGTGATACGGCTACGGACTGGCAAGTGGATGCGCTCGTCGCCTCGCCCGTGCGGGTGGAGTCCGACGGCTTCGACAACAGCTCCGATTCCGACCGGACCTTGCTATGGGGCTTCTACGCCGTGGGGCCGGCGCTGTGGAATCGGCAGCACAACGCGGGCACGGATCTCTACTACCTCGGCCTCCGCCAACGCGGCTCCCTGATCGGCAGTCCGGGCAGCACCGAGCTGCGGCATACGATCGGGACGCGCTGGTGGAACAAGACGGCGCCGTGGATCTACAATACTGAGCTGATCTTCCAATTCGGCGATGTCGCCGGGCGCACGATCCTCGCGGGCGCGGCCAGCCTCGGCGGTGGTTATCTTTGGGATTTCGATTCCTGGAATCTTACGCTCGGCTTGAAGGCCGACATGGTTTCCGGAGGCGGCCCCACGGGCGACGTGAACACGTTCAACCCGCTCTTCCAGGCGAACAACTACTTCAACGAGGGCGGCTTTGTCTCGCCCGCGAACCTCCACAACCTGAATCCCTACGTGACCATCGATCCGTGGCCCGAGGTCAGCATCGACGCCGGGATGAATCTGCTGTGGCGCTTTGACCAGGATGACTTTGTTTACGGACCACCGTTCAGCCACGTGGCCCCGCCCGCGCCCAACGAGGAAAGGTTTCTCGGCACGGCCCTGAATCTTTCCGTGAGTTGGTCCCCGCATCCGGCCTTCGAGCTGATGGCCGGCTACACGCACCACTTTGCGGGCGATTCGCTCACCGCCGTCGGCGGGCGCGATGTGGACTACTTCCAGACCACGCTGCGCATCCAGTTCTGAGCCATGAACCGTCGCGATTTTCTCAAACACTCGGCCGCTGTCGTGGCGGCGTCCTCCTTTGCCGCCTGCACGACCGCACCACACCGCAATGCCATGAAAACCAATACTCCCGCCGATCTCATCCTCTTCAACGGCCGCATCACCACGCTCGATCCCAAGTATCCCGAGGCGCGCAACGTCGCGATCAAGGACGGGCGGATCGTGGGCGTGGACGACGCGGAGGAATACGAACGCGGCCCGGAGACCCAGGTCATCGACCTGAAGGGCCGTCGGGTCATCCCCGGACTCAACGACTCGCACCTTCACGTCATCCGGGGTGGATTGAACTACAACTTGGAGCTGCGCTGGGACGGCGTTCCGTCGTTGGCGGATGCGCTGCGGATGTTGAAGGAGCAGGCCCAACGCACGCCGCCCGGCCAGTGGGTTCGCGTCGTAGGCGGCTGGAGCGAATTCCAGTTCGCGGAACGGCGGATGCCGACGCTGGCGGAGATCAACGAAGCCGCGCCCGAGACGCCGGTGTTCATTCTCCATCTTTACTGCCGGGCCTTGCTGAACCAGGCGGCGCTCCGCGCCTGCGGTTACACCCGCGACACGGTCAATCCGCCCGGCGGTGAGATCCAGCGCGACGCCCATGGCCATCCCACCGGCCTGCTCATCGCGCGTCCGAACGCCACGATCCTCTACTCCACGCTGGCCAAGGGGCCGAAGCTGCCGGTCGAGCACCAGATGAACTCCACCCGCCACTTCATGCGGGAGCTGAACCGGCTCGGGCTCACCAGCATCATCGACGCGGGCGGCGGTTTTCAGAACTACCCGGACGACTACGCGGTCATCAACGAACTGCATCGGCGCGGCGAGCTGACCCTGCGGATCGCCTACAATCTCTTCAC
>CAMLMI010000066.1 GCA_946480965.1 uncultured Verrucomicrobiales bacterium
AGGAAGCCACCATTGGGCGGCTGGATCGAATCCAGCACCTGGAAGACGGTTTTCGCCACCGCGCCCCGCAGCCACTTCAGACCCGGTGTCGGCGCATGGAAGTGCCGGGCATACCCGATGGCGATCAAGGCCGGCAACGCATAGCTCACCACCGGCAGCCGCAGCGCCGCGAACCACGACGGTGGAAACGCCGCCAGCTCGAACGGCAACGGGATCACATGCCGCCACGCCTGCGGCCCGTTCCCGAACCGGCCCGACAACGCGCACAGCGTGAGGATGGGCACGGAGAAGGTGCGGTCTTCGCCATAGCGTTCGAGGATCTTCGCCGCGATGGCGTCCGGCGAAACCGCGCCACAATGGTCCTTCAGCCAGGCCTCCGCCTTGGCCAGCACGGGCGAGAATTCCTCCAGCAAATCCGGCCGCACAAAGAACGCCGCCCAGACCAGCGTGGTGGTGCTGACGTTGCTCCGGCTCAGGACCGTGTCGCCCCAGCCACCGTCGGCGTTCGCGTGCGCCGCCAGCCAGCGCAGACCGCGCGTCGTCCGCTCCCGGGAACGATCCTCCGCCATCGCACCGTGGCGCGCCGACAGCTCCAGCGCCACCACCGCCGTGGCCGTGGACAATGCACTGGCCGAAAGTTCGCCGACCCAATGCCCCGCCGCGTTGCGCCCGGCCAGGAGATGGGCGCGGGCGGTGTTCAGGGCGGATTCCAGACGGGCTCGGTTCACGGCTTCCATCCGACAAGATCGCCCTGCCCAAGGGCAAGGGTCCAGGCGCGGGAACCTGCTTGAACCTCCATCGCCGCGTCGGATCTGGGCCGCTGTCATTCCGGCCTTGCCCGCCATTCCGCGCCGCGCGCATGGTCGCCCCATCCATGAAGGTTTCGAGGGCCATCCTGCTCCTCTCCACGCTCGCGCTCCTGGTGCTCGGCGTGGCGTTCGCCGTCTGGCTCGCGCCGCGGTTCCGCACGGAAGCCGTCACGCTGCCCGATGGCACCGTGATCGAGTTCCTCGGCACGGGCGTGGGCGGAGCAACCTTCTCCACCGAGAAGCCGTGGGAAAAGTTCGCCCGCCGCCATCTGCCCTGGCGGTTCCAGAAATGGATGCGCCCGGCACTGTCCCTGAGCTGTTCCAGCGGTTCGAATTCCGTCACCGCGTATTTCCTCCTGACGACGCCGGGTGGTGGCCCGATCACGCGAATCCCGTGGGAAGGCCATCGGGTCGGTGATGGCCGGGGAGAGTGGTTCGCGCGCCAAGGCGGCTCGTGTTCCAGCGGCGGCGGACCGATGCTCCACGGGCTCGTTTTTCGGGCACACCACCGGCGCCAACCGGAGTTCATCGTCCAGTTCCTCGGCCAGAAGGATGCGGTCATCGCCGAGTTCAAGGTGCCGAACCCCGTCCGTGGCCCGTTCCCCGAATGGCAGGCGGTTCCGCTGCCGCAGACACGCACCAACGGTCCGGTCTCGCTCACCCTGCGCGCGGCCAACCGGGCCGGACGGGACGATTACCCGTATCTCAAGGCCGATTGGGAAGTGGTCTCGGACGATCCGCTCTGGAAAAACGCCCGTCCGGGCTGGATTGCCGCGAGCGACGCCACGGGCAACTCCGGCCCTTATCTCTCCCCCCGTGAACCGGCCTGGAAGCTGTCCACGCAGCTCCACCGCCAGGAGGCGAAGGACTTCACCGACGAAGAAAAACGAAGCTTCCAAGCCCTGACTCCGCCCGGGCAAACCGAAGTGCGCACGCTGATCGAGACGCAGACCGTCGCCGGCGTGACCGTGAACCATCTGCTCCTGGTCGCTCCCGGCCGCCTGTCCCGGACCAATGGCCAGCCGTTCTTCCTCGAGCCCGGCACGTTCGGCTCCGGCAGCGGCAGCAGCAGCACCGGGGCCTCCATCCACCGCTACTGGAACAGCGACACGCCCGCGTTGTTCTTCGAGATCCGCGGGCTCGGCGACCACGACGAGGTGAGGTTCCAGATAACGGGTTCCGACGGTCGGAAGATCGAGCTGGAAGACTCCGGCACAAGCTGGGAACAGGATCTCCGCACCGGCTACCGGCGGTTTCCGCCCGCCGAGCTCCCGGAGACGTTCAACCTCGAGCTCATCGTCAGCCGTCCGCTCTCCTTCGAGTTCATGATCGATCCGCGGGAGATCCGCGGCGCGGTGCAGAAAAATCCCTGAGAACGGGACCGTTTCCGCCGTGGTCGTCGGCCGGGTTCTTGCGCCAAAGTCTCCGCATCCACCGGATTTGCCCCATGCCGAAGAATCTTTCTCCCCTCGCTCTCCGATGGCCCAGCCGGACGGCGCTTCCCGCTGTCCTGGCCCGGCTCGGCCTGCTGGTCGTCATGTTCGGCTGCTGCTTGGCCGGTGCGGCGGCGGCCGAGGAACAACAGGCTTCGTGGACGGTGGCCCGGGCGCTCCAGCAGCCGCCGGACTGGTTCCGGACGGACGAGGCCAAGCGCGTGCTCGCCGCCGTGCTGGCCAACCAGTCCGCCGCCGGCACCTGGCCCAAGAACGTCAATACCGCCGCCCCGCTGCCTCCGAAACCGCCGTCCGAGCTCCGGGGCACCTTCGACAACGGCGCCACCACCGGGGAACTCCGTCTCCTGGCACTCGCCTACGCCGCCACCGCCGATCCGGCCCTTCGCGACGCCTTTCTCAAGGGGCTCGGAGCCATTCTAGAAGGCCAGTATCCGACCGGGGGCTGGCCGCAGTTCCATCCGGCTCCCGCCGGCTCCTACCACCGCCACATCACCTACAACGATTCCTCGATGCAGCGCCTGTTGGAGCTGCTGCGGGAGGTGGACCGGGAGCCGCACTACGCTTTCGTGCCCGCCGAAACGCGGGAAAGGGTCCGCACCGCCTTCCAGCGCGGTCTCGATTGCATCGTGAAATCCCAGATCCGCGTGGCTGGCCGCTTGACCGTCTGGTGCGCCCAACACGATTCGGTCACGCTGGAGCCCCGGGCCGCCCGGACATTCGAACCCGTGTCGCTCAGCGGTGCGGAGAGCGCGGGCTTGCTGGTGTTTCTGATGGGCTTCGAGGCCCCCTCGCCCGAGGTCGTCCGCGCCGTCCATGCCGGGGCCCGCTGGTTCGCCGAATCGAAGATCTCCGGGATGCGCGAGACCCGCGTGGACGGGGACAAGAAGCTGGTGCCCGATCCGGCCGCGCCGCCGCTCTGGGCCCGGTTCTACGAGATCGGCAGCAACCGCCCGATCTACTGCGGGCGCGACGGCGTGAAGCGTTACGATTTGGCGGAGATCGAGGCCGAACGCCGCAACGGCTACGCTTGGCACGGGACCTGGGGCGAAAGCGTCGCCCGCCGCTACGCCGCCTGGGCCAAACGCTTCCCTGAACCCGCTCCTTGACCGCCATTCCCCCGGTGGCGGAACGCCCGGCACGGGCCGTTGGCCGTCCGTCAGCCTCGCTGCCCGGATGATTTTCGGTCCGGGTGACGATTTCGTGTCTAAAATCCGAGTTCGCCGGAAGTATTGGTATAACCTTGCCCGTGTTACCGGAACCCTCGCGCCGATCCGACGACGCTTCCGCTGCCCAACAGCGGTTCCTTTCCCTTTTCCTGCGCAGCGAGCGCGAGATCTACCGCTACGTCGCGGCTCTGGTGCCGAACATGGACGACGCGGAGGACATCGTGCAGCAGACGGCGCTGGCGCTCTGGGAAAAGTTCGACGCCTACGATCCCTCCCGGCCGTTCACGCCCTGGGCCTGTCGTTTCGCGCTGAACAAGGCGCGGCAATGGATCGAGCGGCACCAGCGCTGGCGCGCGCTGCTGGAAGGCGGCCTGGCCGAGGAACTGGAGCAGCGCCGGGAGGAGCTGAAGCCCGAGTTGGAGGACCGGTTCCGCCATCTGGAGGGCTGCTTGGGACAGTTGCCCGCCGAACAGCGCTCCCTCGTCGAGGGCTATTACTACCGCCGCGAGGAGATCGACCGCATCGCCGCCGGCGCGGGCCGCACCGTTGCCTCGACCTACAAGACTTTGCAGCGCATTCGGCAGGCCCTCCAGGGCTGCATCGAGAGCGCGGCGAAACCGGAAGGAAACGTGTTATGAGGTTCACGTTTCCTTCCCACGCCTTCGATGAAGCGGTGGCCGCCGTCTGCCACGGCACCGCATCGGACGAGCAGATGCGGGCGCTGAACGTCCTCCTGCGCGGCGACGCGGCGGCGCGCGACGCCTACATCGTCCGGGTGGAGCTCCATTCGCGCATCGCCTCCCAGCCCAATCTTTTCGGGCCCGCCATTCGGACCTTACCCGATCCCGTCGCGGAACCGGCCGAGGAGACCGGATTCCCCTCCGCTTCCCGGTCCGGCCCGGCCGTCGGCGGACGCTTCCCAGGGTGGAACCGCGTCGTCGCCCTCGCCGCCTGTCTTGCGCTGCTGGTTGGCGCGGGCTGGTGGCTCTTCCGGGGTGCGGAGCACGGCGCCACGGGCCGGGCCGTGGCCATGCTGAACCGTGTGGCCGACGCACGCTGGAGCCCGGGCAGCGTCCAGCCCCGGCTGGGAGCCCCGTTGGAACCGGGTTTGCTCCGGCTGGAATCGGGTCTCGCCCAGATTGTCTTCTACAACGGAGCCCGGGTCGTGATCGAAGGCCCGGCCGAGCTGCGGCTCGTTTCCGCCACCGAAGCCGAATGCCTGAAGGGCCGGTTGACCGCCGACGTGCCGCCCGCCGCGCGGGGGTTCCGCGTGGTGGCGCCGCGCATGGACGTGACGGACTTGGGCACATCCTTCGGACTATCCATCGCGCAGGGCCGGTCCGAGCTGCACGTCTTCGAGGGCAGCGTCGAGCTGCGCACCGCCGCGTCCGTCACCCGGAATCTCCTGGAAGGACATGGCGCGGTGGTGGAGGGCGCGGGCGGCCTCAGGCCGGTTCCGGCCGATGCCTCGGGCTTCGCCGCGCTTTTCGATCTCCACGCCAAGTCCGTCGCCGCCGAGGCCCGGCGCTACGACCGCTGGCGCGAATCGAACCGCCGCCTCAAGCAGGACCCGTCCCTCTGGGTCCATTTCGACTTCGAGCACTCCGCCCCGACCGACTGGCGGATGCCCAACAGCGGGGCCCGCAGCAAGGCCGTGCCCGAGGCCACGATCGTGGGCGGGCATTGGTCCGAGGGGCGCTGGAGCACCAAGCCCGCGCTGGAGTTCCGCGGCGTCGGCGACCGCGTGCGCCTGCACATCCCCGACGCGGCCGACGCCGTGACGTTCTCCGCCTGGGTGCGGGTGCAGGGGCTGGACCGGCAGATCAACTCGCTCTTCATGTCCGACGGCTTCCTCGCGGGCACGCTCCATTGGACGATCCGCAAGGACGGCGTGCAGGGCCTCACCGTGATCGGCCAGAAGGGAGACCACCAGATCCTGGCCAGCCCGCCGGTGTTCTCCGTGGACCAGTTCGGGCTCTGGACCCATGTGGCCGTGGTCGTGGACGGCAAGGCGCGGCGCGTGACGCACTTCATGAACGGCCGCCAGGTCAGCCAGCATTCCTTCCGCATCCCGCCGCCGTTCCGCCTCGGCTCGGCGGAGATCGGGAACTGGAACGCCGTCGGTTTCCCGGGCAACGACCCCTTCCTCCTCCGCAACTTCAGCGGCGTGATGGACGAGTTCTGCCTCTTCGGCCGCGCCCTGACGGCTGCTGAGGTCCGCGCCCTGTATCAGGAGGGCAAACCGCAGACGGACACCGCCCCGGGCGCGGACAAGTAGCCGACATTCCCCCTTTAGCATCCCACAACCCCAACACCCAACCGAACCCTCCATGAAAACAACCCTGTCGCTCATGGTCCTGGCCGCCGCCCTGTCCGCCCAGCCGGGCGCGGCCCAGACGAACGAACCCGCCAACGACTGGAAGCCCGCCTCGTCCAACCAGCCCGGCAAGGAGTATCCCCAGGTGAACTCCGAGGGACGTGTCCGCTTCCGCATCGTCGCGCCCGAGGCCAAGAGCGTGGGCGTGAGCTTCCGCGACAGCAGCCCCTTCGTGAAGGGCGAGGACGGAGCGTGGATCGGCCACACGCGCCCGCTCGACGAGGGTTTCCACTACTACACGATCAAGATCGACGGCGCCGAGGTGCCCGATCCGAACAGCCGCTATTTCTTCGGCGCGAACCGCTGGGGCAGCGCCGTCGAACTGCCCGCCAAGGACCAGGACACCTACTCGCTGAAGAACGTGCCCCAGGGCCAGCTCCGCGAGCTGTCGTTCCACTCGCCGAGCACCGCCACGATGCGCCGCGTCTTCGTCTATACGCCGCCCGGCTACGATCAGGACCCGGCCAAGCGCTACCCCGTGCTCTATCTCCAGCACGGCTGGGGCGAAAACGAATACGGCTGGGGCGTCCAGGGCCGGGCCCGCGAGATCATGGACAACCTCCTCGCGGAGAACAAAACCCGCCCGTTCCTCATCGTGATGATCTACGGCCTGACCAATGAGACCCGGCCCGGCGGCCTGCGGGACTACGACATTTCCCCGCTGGAGACCATCCTGGTCAAAGAGCTCGTCCCCTTCGTCGATGCCAACTTCCGCACCCTGTCCGACCAGCCCAACCGCGCGATGGCCGGCCTCTCGATGGGCGCGATGCAGACCAAGACGATCACCCTCCGGAACCTCGACACGTTCTCCCACATCGGCCTCTTCAGCGGCGGCAGCATCAAGCCCGATGAACTCGCCGACCTCGCCGCGTTCAAGGCCAAGAACAAGCTCGTCTTCGTCAGCTACGGCAGCCGCGAGCTGGGCAACAACCGGGGCGGCGATCCCAAGGCGAACGTCGAGGCGCTCAAGGCCGCCGGCGTGAACAGCCACTTCTACGTCTCCCCGGAAACCGCCCACGTCTGGCAGACCTGGCGCCGCAGCCTGCGCGAATTCGCCCCGTTACTTTTCCGGAACTGATGCGTCGTCATCCCCGGTTCCCGTTTTTGCATTGCCCGCACCACCCATGAAAACCTCCGCCACCCTCCTGGCCCTGGCCCTGTTGCCGGGGCTTGCCACCGCCGACCTGACCGGCACCTGGAAATCCGAGTTCGACTCCCAGATCGGCCTCCAGAAATACACCTACGTGCTGAAGCAGGACGGCACGAACCTCACGGGCAAGGCCAGCTCAGAGATCGGCGAACAGAAGCGCGAGACCGAGCTGAAGGAGGGCCGCGTCGTCGGGGACAAGGTGTCGTTCGTCGAGATGCTGAAGTTCCAGGAGAACGAGATCCGCATCACCTACACCGGCACCGTCTCCAGCAACGAGATGAAGCTGACCCGCGAGGTCGGCGAGTTCGCCAAGGAGGAGATCGTCGCCAAGCGGGAGAAAGCCGCGACCAGCGCCAAGAGCCCGGCCGGCAAATGGCAGGGCGAGGTCGACACCCAGATCGGCCGCCAGAAATACGTCTTCGAATTCGCCGTGACCGACGGAAAACTGGGCGCCAAGGCCGTCGCCGAGGGCAACGACCAGAAGCGCGACGTGGAGTTCAAGGAGGCCAAGCTCGAAGGCGACACCGTCACGTTCGTCGAGATGAGGCAGATCCAGGACAATCAGATCCGCATCGAATACACCGGTAAGCTCGGAGACCAGGGCATCCAGTTCACACGCAAGGTCGGCGAATTCGGCAGCCAGGAATTCCTCGCCACGCGCGTCGGTGCCGCACCCGCCACCGCCAGCGCCCCGGCCGGTGACGCCCCGCGTCCCCGGCGCGGTGGCTTCGGCGGCCCCATCGAACTCGGCCCCGACGACAAAGCGGCCTTCCCCGACGCGCCCGCCGCATTCGACAAAGCACGGGAAGGCATCGCCCAAGGCAAGCTGGAGATGGTGGAATACGACTCCAAGTCGGTCGGCACCAAACGCAAGGCGCTCGTCTATACGCCCCCCGGCTACTCGGCCGACCATAAGTATCCCGTGCTTTATCTCCTGCACGGCATCGGTGGCGACGAAGTGGAATGGCGCAACGGAGGCCAGCCCAACGTCATCCTCGACAACCTCATCGCCGACAAGAAGGCCGTGCCCATGGTCATCGTGATGCCTAATGGTCGCGCGCAGGCGGACGACCGGGCCAGCGGCGGCATGGGATCGGCGGCCGCCTTCGGCGAGTTCGACAAGGATCTGCTCGGCAGTCTCATCCCGTTCATCGAATCCAAATACTCCGTGAAGCCCGACCGCGAAAACCGTGCTCTCGCCGGCCTCTCGATGGGCGGCGGCCAGTCGCTGAATTTCGGCCTCGGCAACCTCGACACCTTCGCTTGGGTCGGTGGTTTCTCCTCCGCGCCCAACACCAAACCGCCCGAGCAGCTCGTGCCCGACCCGGACAAGGCGAAGGCGCAGTTGAAGCTTCTCTACGTCTCCTGCGGCAACAAGGACGGACTCATCCGCATCAGCCAGGGCGTCCATGCCTACCTGAAGGAAAAGAACGTCCCGCACATCTGGCACGTCGATGAACACGCCCACGACTTCCAGCACTGGAAAAAGGCGCTCTACCACTTCTCGCAGCGGATCTTCACCGCCTCGGCCAAGTAGTCCCGGCCTCACCTGAACCGCCCTTTTGCCCGCCTTGCCATGCCTCCTCTTCGATCCCGCATGAACCGATTCAATTCCGCCGTTGTCCTGTTCGCCGCCGGCTTAGCGGCTTTCCCGTCGCTTGCGGCGGATGCGCCGAACCGGCCCCTCCACGTCCTCTATCTCGGCGAAGCCACGGCCGGGCGCGCAGGCGGGGGCGGCGGACGCACCAACTACGTCTATCTCCCCGGCCAGACCCTCGCGCCGGAGGCGATCTACTTCGACCACCTGTCCGATCCGGCCCATCTCACCGACGCCTATCTGCGTCACTTCGACGCCGTGGTTCAGGTGATGTCCGACGAACAGCTCGGCGCGGATTCCAAGCGGAAGCTCGACGGCTTCAAGTCGGCGGGCAAAGGGCTGCTCAAGTATGCCGAACGCCCGGCGGACACGGCCTTGCGCGAAGCCGTGCTCGGCGGCGTCGGGGCCAAGGCCAAGGCGGAATGGGAAGCGTCGCTCGCGGCGCGCCCGTCGTTGCAGCGTTTGCCCGGCGACGTGCCGAACTACGAGCGCCGCCCCGAGGCCGTGAAGTATCAGGCGCCGCTCAGTCCGCAGGACAGCCTCCGCTACACGCAGGTTCCGGCCGACTTCGAGCTGAAGCTCTTCGCCTCCGAGCCTGACATCGTGAAGCCGATCTATGTGGGCTGGGACGATCGCGGCCGCGCCTGGGTCGTGGAATCGCGCGACTATCCCCACGGCATCATGCCCGAAGGCCAGCCGGGCAAGGATTCCGTCAAGATCTGCGAAGACACCGACGGAGACGGCAAGGCGGACAAGTTCACCGTCTTCGCCGACGGGCTGAACCTCGCGACCTCGTTGGTCTTCGTGGACGGCGGCATCATGGTGTCGCAGGCGCGCCAGATGGTTTTCCTCAAGGACACGAACGGCGACGACAAGGCCGACCTCCGTAAGCCCATTCTCCCGGGCTGGGGCATCGGCGACACCCACGCCCAACAGAGCAACCTCGCGCGCGGCTTCGACAACTGGCTCTACGGCTCGGTCGGCTACTCGAACTTCCGGGGCACGGTCGGCGGTGAAACCATGCAGTTCGGCCAAGGAATCTTCCGTTTCAAGCCCGACGGCTCCGCGCTCCAGTTCCTCCACCAGTTCAACAACAACACCTGGGGCTTCGGCTTGAACGCCGTCGGCGATGTCTTCGGTTCGACCGCCAACGGCAACCCGAGCTTCTACGGCTACCTGCCCGCCTACATCCTGAATCCCACCCAGCCGACCGGCGGACGCGGTGGCGGCGGCGCGCCCAGCGGTCCCGGCGGGTTCCGTCCCGGCTACCGGCTCGACGACAAACCCGGCACCGCCACGACTGCGGCCGCTCCGACGGCCAACGCTCGTCGTCTGGCCTCGGCCAAATCCCTGGCGCCCGGCATGCGGATGCACCCGAACACGCCGAACGTCCGCATGGTGGACAACTTCGGCGGCTACACCGCCGCCGCCGGCCATGCCTTCATGGTCAGCGACGCGTTGCCCGCCCGGCTTCAGGGCAAGGCGCTCGTGACCGAGCCCACCGCGAAGCTGATCGGCATCATGGATATTCAGCCCGAAGGCGGCGGCTATGCGGCGACCGACGGCTTCAATCTCCTCGCCAGCACCGACGAATGGATGTCGCCGATCTTCGCCGACATCGGTCCCGACGGCGCGGTTTGGGTGATCGACTTCTACAGCTTCATCATCCAGCACAACCCGACGCCGAGCCCCCAGAGCGCCGGCGTCCGCGCCACCACCGGTCCCGGCGGCGCCTACATGACGGAGAACAATCTCCGTGACCAAACCCACGGCCGCATCTACCGCGCGGTCTGGAAGGACGGCCCGCGCAGCTCGATCAAGAACCTCGCCAACGCGAACACCTCCGAACTCGTCGCCGCGCTCGACAGCGGCAACCAGTTCTGGAGCCTCACCGCCCAGCGCCGGATCGTGGACGACAAGAAGACCGACGCCGTCCCCGCGCTCAAGCGGCGCGTGGCTTCCGGCAAAGGCGGCAAGGGCGCGATCCACGCCCTCTGGTCGCTCGAAGGCCTCGGCGCGCTCGACAAGGACACCCACCAGAAGGCGCTGATCGATCAGGATGCCGCCGTTCGTCGCAACGCGGTGCGCGCCCTTCCGGCCAACGAAGCGGGCCAGCAGCTCTTCTTCAGCAGCGCCGTGATCCAGGACCCGGACCTCATCACGCGCCAGGCGGCCTTCGTGAAGCTCGCCGAGTTCCCGACCCGGCCCGAGATCGAGACGGTCGTGGCCCAGCTCGGCCGCACCCCGGTGAACACCACCGACCCGTTCCTGAACGACTCGGTCACGTTGCTCGGCCGCATCCACAAGGTCTCCGGCGTCGGCCAGGACGAAGTGAAGGTCGCGGCCGGCGACGCCAAGCGCGGCGAGGACCTGTTCTTCAACAGCCCCATCGCCGCCTGCGCCGCCTGTCACATGGTGGGCGGCAAGGGCGGAGAAGTCGGCCCGATCCTCGACGGCATCGCCGTCCGCGCCGACAAGGCCTACATCCTCGAAAGCCTCGTGGACCCGAACGCCACCAAGGCCAAAGGATTCGAGGATCTGGAGATCTCGCCCATGCCCCCGCTCGGCATCCTGCTCAAGGAACAGGAAGTGGCCGACATCCTCGCCTACCTCGCCACGCTCACCACGCCCCCCAAGGACGGCGTCACCGTGCCGGTGAAGAAGGAAAACCTCTTTGAATGACCATGAAGCATCCATTCACCACGCTGGGCCTCGTCGCCCTTTTGGGCCTGTCGGGCGCGAACACCTTCGCGGCCGAGACCGCCGGCCTTGATCCCCAGGGCTACATCCGAGATTGGGTCATGCTGGCCCCGGTGCCGTTGCCCGAGGGCGCCTCGGCCGGCGACTACCTCCTGCGGGAGCAGATCAAGGGCGAAGCCTCGTTGAAGCCCAAGGACGGCGACACCCTCAAGGTCGGCAGCAAGGAGCTGACCTGGAAGAACGTCACCACCTCGACGAACTTCTTCGACTTCAACGCCATCCTGAAATCGATGAACGACGAGTCGGCCGGCTACATGGTCGCCTACGTCGAATGCGAGCAGGAGATCCCCGACGTGACGATGGGTGTGGGCAGCAACGACCAGGCCCGCATCTACTTCAACGGCGTGGACATCTACGCCTTCACCGATGCCCGGACGCTCGAACTAGACGCCGACAAGGGCCGGGTCACGCTGAAGAAGGGCACCAACGTCATCGTGTTCAAGGTGCTCAACCAGCAGAACAGTTGGCAGGGCGCGATGCGCCTGACCGACAAGAACGGCGGCCCCTTGAAGGGCGTGACGATCAAGCGCGCGCCGTAGCCGCCTCCCGCACCTCCGGCATCATGGCATCCAAGCTCCAGGGATCGCCCGTGGTTTTCCGGCCCACGGGGCTAGCTGTCCCGGAAGAGCCGCCCCGTGCTTTGGGCCGGGGCGGCGTTCGACAGGACGGCGCGGAGGCCCTTCCGCTTTTCCCGAAACGCCGCAGCGGGAACGCGGGCCCGTTCCCGGCACAGAATCCGAACCCGATGATCCGTTGACCCCCTTCCCAGCTCTCCCATGAAACCCACCGTTCTTCTCTCCTCGTTGGCCGTCTCTCTGGCCGTGGTCACGGCGATTGCCGCCGAGACGCCGTCGCTCAAGGATCTCTACAAGGACCAGTTCCTCGTGGGCACCGCGCTCAACCGCGCGCAGGTCATGGGCACGGCGCACTTCAACCGCAGCCAAGCCCTCATCGAATCGGACGTCGCCCTGGTGAAGAAGCACTTCAACCAGGTCACCGCCGAGAACGACATGAAGTGGCAGCTCATCCATCCGCGCGAGGGGAAGGACGGCTACGACTTCGGCCCGGCCGACGCCCTGGTGGATTTCGGCACGAGCAACCGCATGGAGATCGTCGGCCACACCCTGGTCTGGCACAGCCAGACGCCGAACTGGGTCTTCGCCGGCACCAACCCGCCACCCGTGACCGCCACCGCGACCAACGCGCCGGGAGGCCCTCCGGGCGGACCCTTCGGCCGGGGCTACACCGGGCCGCGCGCCTCGCGGGAGGAACTCCTCCACCGGATGCGCGACCACATCCACACCGTCGTCGGCCGCTACAAGGGCCGCGTGAAATACTGGGACGTGGTCAACGAAGCCCTCGCCGACGGCGGCCCGGAGAACGTCATGCGGAAGTCGCTCTGGTATGAAATCATCGGGCCGGACTTCATCGCCAAGGCCTTTGAATACGCCCACGAAGCCGATCCGCAGGCGATTCTCCGCTACAACGACTACGGCCTGGAGAACCCGGTGAAGATCCAGAAGCTCGTCACTTTGGTCCGTTCGTTGCAGGAGAAGAAGGTGCCCATCCACGCCATCGGCACGCAGGCGCATCTCAACGTCTCCACCGCCGGCTTCGAGCAGATGGACCGTTCGTTGACCGAAATCGCGAAGCTGGGCCTGCCCATCCACGTCACCGAACTCGACATCAACAGCGCCCAGGGCGGGCAGCGCACCACCGGCGCCGACATCTCCGCCAATGCCGCCACCACGCAGGGCGGCCTGGTCAGCGAAGCCGACCAGAAGCTCGCCGACGCCTACGCGGGGGTTTTCCGCGCCTTCCTCAAACACAGCGACAAGGTGGAGATGGTCACCTTCTGGGGCGTGAACGACGCCGTCTCCTGGCGGCGCAACGGCAGCCCGCTGCTCTTCGACGGGGACAACAAGCCCAAAGCCGCCTTCGACGCCGTGGTTTCCGAAGCGAAGAAGGCGACGGACACCCGTTGAATGCCGGGAAACCGGAGCGCCCTGTCCCGAAGATGATTGCACTCCCCCAACGCTGTCTCGCTCGGGTCGGGTTGCTGCTGTTGGGCCTTGGAGTCCCCGCGCAAAACACCCATCGCCACACCTTCCCTGGCTTCGTCCGCTTCATGGCGCTGACGGTGGCCGTCGCCTTGTCCGGCAGCTTGACGTTACGTGCCGCACCGCCCCCGGCGGTGGCGAGGTCATTCATCGACCAGCATTGCGCGGACTGCCACAACGACGTGGACAAGGAGGCCCAACTGGACCTGACGAGCCTGGTCTTCGCTCCCCAGGACGCCGCCAATTTCGCGCTTTGGGTGAAGGTTCACGACCGCGTGAAGGCCGGCGAGATGCCGCCGAAGAAGAAACGTCCGGACCCAGTGGAATTGGACGCGTTCCTCAAAGGGATGACTGCGACGCTGACCGCATCGGAACGGGAGATGATCGCTGGCGAGGGTCGTTCCGTGCAGCGCCGCCTCAATCGTTACGAATACGAAAACGCGCTGCGCGATTTGCTGAACGTCCCGTGGGCGCAGCTGAAGGACAAGCTGCCGCTCGATGGCGAGCGCTTCGGTTTCAACAAGAGCGCCGAGGCCCTTGATGTTTCGTTTGTGCAGATGGAGCGCTACCTGACGGCGTCGGATTACGCGATGCGGCAGGCGATGTCGGCGGCGTTTGAACGGCCGACAAACTCGGTGCGGAAGATCTACGCACGCGACGTGATTGCGGGCTACCAGCCGCGCGAAAACGGCACGCTGCCGGACCGGCTGGCGTTCCCCGTGCTCGACTCGCACGCGCAGCCCGAGGTGCGGGCCGGCCGTGCGCCCAGCTCCAGTCCGGAGACGCGCGAGCGCGAGGCCGTGGGCAAGGTTTCCAGCATCTTCAGCGACGCGGGCGGCTACTCCTGGGGCTTCACCGCCCCGACCGCGGGCCGCTATCGCATCCGCTTGAAGGGCTACACGGTCTGGGTGAGCGGCGGCGGCATCGGCCGCTGGATGTTCGACGGACAGGGGGCGGAGAAGGCTCCCACCTACTGGCTGCCCGTCTGGCATCGGCCCAACGCCGACGAGATCTGGCCGGGCCGCAACCACGAGCCCATCGGTTTCTACGCCGCAAGTTCCGGGCAGACCCGCCCGATCGGAGTCGGAGACTTTTCTCCCGAACCCTCGGTCATCGAAATCGAGGCGCGGCTCGCGGGCGGTGAAAGCGTCCGAACCGATGCGATGCGCTTCTTCCGCACCCGCGTCAACGGCACCGACGAACAATACGTCAACCCGCTCGCGACCACCGAGGGAATGCCGGGCTACGCCGTGCAATGGCTGGAGGTCGAAGGGCCTCTCCCGGACCAATCGGTGACAACGGGCTACAAACTTTTGTTCGGCGACCTGCCGATGCGCCGGGTTGAAACCGGGAAGCCCGGCGGCGTCATGCTGGAAGGTCTCGCGCTGGGCGGCGGGACGGGCGGCTTTGGCGGCCCAGGTGGTGGCCCGCCGGGGCGCGGACCGGGCGGACAGGTTGCACAGGACAGCCCGGGTGGTCCCGGAGGGCCCGGCGGGCGCGGACGCGGTCCCGGCGGAGTCGGTGGCCGAGGCGGACGCGGTGGTGGCGGAGGAATCATGGTCGAGGTGGCTACTGAGAATCCTGCTCAGGATGCCGAGCGGCTGCTCCGTAATTTCATGAACGCCGCCTACCGCCGGCGCGTGGGTGAGGTCGATGTGAAGCGCTTCCTTGGGCTCTTCCAGCGCGAGTTCGATCTCGGATCCGGCTTCGCCCGCTCGATGTTGACCGCCTACACCGGCGTGCTGGCTTCACCCGGTTTCATCTTCCTCGACGAGAAGCCCGGCCAGCTCGACGACGTCGCCCTGGCGACGCGCCTCTCGCTTTTCCTCTGGAACTCCACCCCCGACGCCGCGCTTCGTGCGAAGGCCGAAAAAGGCGAGCTGCACCAGCCCGAGGTGCTGCGCGCCGAGACCGAACGGCTGCTCAACGACCCCCGCGCCGCGCGCTTTGTCGATTCGTTCACCGACTACTGGCTCGACCTCCGCAAGATCGACGACACCTCGCCGTCATCCGCCATCTACAACGATTACGAGATGGACGATCCGCTCAAGCTCGCGGCCCTGGACGAGACGCGGATGTTCTTCGCCGAGCTGCTGCGCGGCGACCTGCCCACGCGCAACATCGTGAACTCGGATTTCACCTTCCTCAACGGCCGGCTCGCCGCGCACTACGGCATCGCGGGCGTCGAAGGCGCGGCCATGCGTCGTGTGGAGCTCCCGGCCGGCAGCGACCGCGGAGGCCTGATGACCATGGCCAGCGTGCTCAAGGTCACCGCCAACGGCACCACCACGTCGCCCGTGCTGCGCGGTCACTGGATCACCGAGCGCGTGCTGGGAATCCACATTCAGCCGCCGCCCGCCGGCGTGAAGGCCGTCGAGCCCGACATTCGCGGCGCGGTCACCATCCGCCAGCAGCTCGCGAAGCACCGCGAAGATCCAAGCTGCGCCTCCTGCCATATCAAGATGGATCCGCCCGGCTTCGCGCTGGAGCACTATGACGTGATGGGCGGCCGCCGCGATCGCTACCGCGCGGTGGCGGAAAACGTGAAGCCCGTGCCCGGCTTCGGCCTGAACGGGCAGGCTTTCGGCTTCCACTATGGACTGCCGGTGGACGCCGGCGGCGAACTGCCCGATGGCCGCGCCTATCGCGACATCAAGGAATTCAAGGCCCTCGTCATCCAGGACGAACTCCCCCTCGCCCGCAATCTCGCCAGGCAGCTCGTGACCTACGCGACCGGCGCGCCGGTGCTCTTCTCTGATCGCCCCGAACTCGAAAAAATTCTCCAGCACGCCGCCGCCAAGCAATACGGCGTCCGCTCCCTCGTCCACGAAGTCGTGCAGAGCGACCTCTTCCGAAAGAAGTAATCAAATCCAAAGCTCAAACATGAGTGCTTCCTTTCGATCCCGCGTTTCTTCCGCCTCCGTTGACGCCCCGTTCATCACCACGCGGCACGCGATGTCGCGCCGTCATTTCCTGCGGGGCATGGGCATCGCGCTGTCGCTGCCATTCCTCGACGCGATGCTGCCGCCGTTTGCACGGGCGGCCACCACTTCGTCGCCGCTTGGGCCGGGCTCGAAGCCGCGCCGGATGTTCGGCATCTGCAACAACCTTGGCCTGCGCCCCGATCTATTTTTCCCAAAGGACAGCGGTCCGAACTACACCCTCTCGCCGTATCTCCAGCACCTGAAGGACCACCGGCAGGACTTCACGGTGTTCAGTGGCGTCTCCCATCCCAACGTCGATGGCGGCCATCCGTCCGACATCGCCTTCCTCACGGCCGCGCCGCATCCGGCGAGCAGCTCTTTCCGCAACACGATCTCGCTCGACCAGCATATCGCGGAGCGGATCGGCATCCTCACGCGCTTTCCTTCGCTCACGCTCGCCGTCAACGGCGGTGGCCGAGCGCTATCCTGGACGGGGACCGGTGTGGCCATCCCGCCGGAGCAGAGCGCCTCCGAGGTGTTCAACCAGCTTTTCCTGCAAGGCACCGCCGAGCAGGTGCAGGCGCAGATCCGCAAGCTCGACACCGGCCGCAGCATCCTCGATGTCGTCGGAGAGCAGGCTAAGGATCTCCAGCGCAATCTCGGCGCCCGCGACCGCAGCCGGCTGGAGCAGTATTTCACGAGCGTCCGGGACCTGGAGCACCGCCTCCAAGAATCGAAGGGTTGGGAGACCAAACCCAAGCCGGC
>CAMLMI010000067.1 GCA_946480965.1 uncultured Verrucomicrobiales bacterium
CATGTGCGCGACGACATCGATCTTCGCCAGCGACTGTTCGGCCGGAAAGGTGCGAGCGGCAAGCCGGAAGCGGTGTCTCTCTACTCCATGAGGCAGGCCATCGAGGAGGAGTTCATCCTCGACGTGGTGAAGCACTACACCACCTACGCCACCTACTATCGGTTGGTGAAGGCGATGGAGGACGATCCAAACCTCCCGAAGAAACAGGCGGCTCGGGCGTTGGCCAAGTTCATGAGCCTGCACCCGCACAACATCGCCCAGAAGACGGAGGTGATGATCGAGCATTTTCGCCACCAAGTGCGCGGCCTGCTCGACGGCCGGGCCAAGGCGATGGTGGTAACTTCGTCGCGGCTCCATGCGGTGCGCTACAGGAACGCGTTTCAGGACTACCTCGCGAAGAACAACATCGCGAACATCCGGCCGCTCGTGGCTTTCAGCGGAAAGGTCAAGGATCCGGAAACCGGCCTCGAATATACCGAGCCTGGAATGAACACGGACTGTGTGACCGGTGAGTCGATCAGCGAGAAGAAGCTCCCGTTGCGGTTCGCCTCGCCGGACTACCAGATCCTGCTCGTGGCGAGCAAATACCAGACAGGCTTCGACCAGCCCTTGCTGTGCGCAATGTATGTGGATCGCCGATTGGACGGCGTGCAGGCGGTGCAGACCCTGTCACGTCTGAACCGGATGATCCCGGGCAAGGAAGAGCCGTTCGTCCTCGATTTCGTCAACAAGGCGGACGACATCCTGACCGCCTTCAAGCCCTACTTCGACGCCACGCTCTTGGAGGAGGAGTCGGATCCCCACCAGTTGGAGCAACTCAAACACGAGCTGGAATCGGCCCAGATCTACCATTGGAGCGAGGTCGAAGCCTTTTGCAGGATCTTCTTCAAACCGCCCGCCAAACAGACCGCCGGCGATCATGCCGCCATGCAGCTGCATCTCCAGCCGGCGAAAGATCGATTCAAAGGATTGCCCGAGCGGGAGCAACGCGAGGCGTTCCGCGACAAGCTGAGGGGCTTCGTTAACCTCTACGCGTTCCTCATCCAGATCGCCCCCTACACCGACGAGCCGTTGGAAATGCTCTACAGCTTTGGTCGGGCATTGTTGCCGCTTCTGAGGACGGATCGAGACACGGAGCATGTGAGCGTTGGCGACGATGTCCGCCTCCAATACTACCGCCTGCAAAAGACTCATTCCGGCGGGCTGAATCTCAAAGAGGGCGACGTCGTGGAGGTGAAGAGCCCGACGGATGTGGGAACCCGTCAGGCCAAGGAAGAGAAGGCACCGCTATCGGAGATCATCGAGGTGCTCAACGCGAAGTTCGGGACCAACTTTACCGACGAGGATCGGCTGTTCTTCGAGCAGATCCGAACCAAGGCCGCCAACAACGACCGCGTCGTCCAACTCCGGCGAGCCAATCCCTTCGACAAGTTCCAGCTTGGTCTGAAACAGATTCTCGAAGACCTGATGGTTCAACGCATGGCGGACAACGACAAGATCGTCACCCGTTTCATGGACGACCGCGATTTCAATGCAGCCGTGTCGGCCGTCCTCGCCAAAACGATCTACGAGTCGATTTCGCCGATGGGCAAAAGTCCGGAATAGCAAGGGGAGCCACTTGCCGTAGTTGCACCGCTGACCGAATCGCGTGTCGTTCTGAACCCGTTCTCTCCGATCTATGTTCAACCGCCTCCGCCGACTCTTCCAACGCAAGCCGCCGGAACCAGAAAGCGACCATGAAGCGGGTCGTCATTGGGACGAACACAAAAGCCGCATCTTGGAGGGCTTCCTCGGGAAAGAGCACGACATGGTGATGCACGCGATCATTCCATACGCAGTCGGCGGCTTTCTCGATCTCTACTACTACCCGAAAGGCGTTCCCGGAACTGCGGTCGCCACGAAAGAGCTGAGCGACGCACCTACTCGGGGATCATCCAACAGGACCTTCAAGAGCTATGAGATGGTGATGTTCACCAGACACGAGCTGGACCTCGACGCCGCCAAGAACAAGGACACGGCATTCGGAAAAGCCCACAGCAACATCAACAGTGTTCTCAACCTGCTGGCCCGCTACAGCGCAGAAGCGTCTCTGAATCCCGGTGAAACCTGCTCCACTCCCGAAGACATGGAGCGTGTTGGCGGGAAGTGCTTCGTCTTCGATGGCTATGGTCCGCACTCGGACGACGTCGCCGAGGACTTCGGACTGCTCCTGGTCATTGAGGTTCACCGTTCCGAGATGGAGTATGCCCGGGAGCATGGCGGTGATGCGCTGCTCCAAATCCTCAAGGACGCCGGCCACCATCCGTATTCCGATCTGGACCGCGAGCCGGTCGTGTAGATTGGAGATTTCCGTTTCCACGGGCTTGCTCATTGGCTTTTGCGGTGCGCCCACAGCCTCACTGGCCAGTGGAGAGTGGTCGGTTCTTGGCGGCCTTGCGGCGAGGACTTGTGGGGTGATGATAGATCCATGCCAGAACACCTCGCGCCCGGCGCGTTCGTGGAGGAAACCAGCTTCCGAGCGAAACCCATCGAAGGAGTTCCCACCAGCACCGCCGGATTCGTCGCGCTGACCCGTCGAAGCGTTGCTTATTCCGGGGCCACTCTTGTTACCAATGTCTCCGAGTTCGAGCGCCAGTTCGGTTAGCGAGCCGATTTTCAGATCCAACCGCAGATCAACTATCTGGCACATGCCGTTCGGGCCTTCTTTGCCAAAGGCGGAAAGAGTCTCTGGGCGGCGGCGGTGGTTCCGTCCGGAGTCGGCCGGCGCGGATACGCTTCGTTCGAAGCAGAACCCCGGCTACCTCTCAACGACGCGGTAGAACTGAGTGGCCGATGCTTCAGCGGTCTCTGAGTCGAACTGAAGCTTGCCAGCCACAACGGCAAGCGTGCCGGAAACAGTCTTCCAAACAGGATTGGAACCGCCGATTTCTCCGGTGCTCTGAATTTCAAACCGCCACGGCTCCGAAGCAATTGCTCCATCGGGATCGGTGAAGGCCAGCCTCATGCGACCGTCCGGCAACCGCACCAGATCCTGCAGGCGTTGGGGCATCTGAACCCATAGGGCTGCGTCAGCGGAAACGACTCCGCCGAAGTCGTTGGTCACGGCGACGGAATAGAGGCCGACATCGACCCGGAGGGCCGATTCCAAGACAAGGGTGGCATTGGTTGCGCCATCAACGGGTTGCCCGTTGAACCGCCACTGATAGCGCGCGAGCGGAGCGGCTCCGGCCAATCCGACCCGCAGGGTCATCCCGCCCGTTCCGATGGAAACCGTGTTGGTCGCATTGGGCTGGATGGCGATCACTGGAGCCGGCGGCGGCTGGGTCACCGTCAGCACAACATGCCCGTCGGCGTTGGTTTTTTCACCATCCACGGCGATCTGGTATTCTTGGCCGGCCACGGCGGAGAACAGCACACGGCTGGAGTATGCGGTATCCCGCACCATGTCGTCGTTCTCGGCCACCGGCACGAGCCCCGTGAGGGTCGCTCCGGTGTAGACACCGAGCAGCGTGTCGAACTCGCTGCCATGGGTATGGATCTCGACCAGCCCGTTCGCGGGAGCGGTCCACTTCCACCAAACGGAGCGGCTGCCCAGCTCGTCGCCATGATGGGGTTCTCCGACCTCGCGGGTCGCGCCGAGGATCGAACCCCGGACCACGTTGGAGGCGCCGACGATCGTCAGCCGCTGGGCAAAAGCGTCGTTGAACATCTCGGCCGAAACGACCAGCTCCGCCGCGGTGCTGGTGGCCACGCCGAGGGCATTGCTCACCACCACTTGGAATTCACCCGAATCCCCCACCGCCGGATTGGTCAGCGCCAGTTCGGCTCCGGTCGCGCCGGGCCATGGAACGCCGTTGCGCAGCCATTGATAGGCCAAGGGCGCGGTGCCAGTGGCGACAACCTTGAACCGCACGACCTCTCCCCCGCCCGCCCCACCGGCGAACCGGGCCTGGCCCACGGGGTTTTCGTGGATCGTCGGCGCGGAGGCTTCCGGCGAACCCGGAACCACCGCCAGGGCGATGAACCCGATCTGGCCGGCGTAACCGTCCACCGCGATTCGGTAGGTGGTTTCGGCCACGGCTTGGAAGGTCACCCGGCTTTGCAGATGGCCGGGGTCGAGGTCGTCGTTCTGATCCACCAGCGACAGCCCGCTCACCGTGTCGCCGGTATAGACCGCGAGCACGGTGTCGAACTGGCTGCCGACCGTCGAAATTGTCACCGAACCGTCGTTGGGCGCGGTCCACGTCCACCAGACGGAGTGCCCGTCCGTCGTGCCGGCGTGGAACGGTTCGCCCGTCTCCCGCCCGGCCCCGATGTTTGAACCGACCACTTCGAGAAAGGGCGCGGCCAAGGGCGACGCATGGGCAAACTCGTCGTTGGCGTGCAGCGGCTCGTTCGGGAACTGGCGCACGCCCAGAACGACCCGGCCGCTCTCGGCGCCGTCGCCGTTGTTGAACCCATCGACCGCCACCACATATTCGACGCCTTCCACCGCCTCGAAGGTCAGCATGCTGCGGCCGTCGCCCGCGCTGCGACGATCCTGGGCGACACAGGTCAGCGATCCGACGCTGCTGCCCTGGTAGACCGCCAGCAGGGTTTCAAACTCGCTGCCAATCGTGTCGAACCGCACCGGCGCTGTCGCCGGAGCAACCCACGACCACCAAACCGACCGGCCGCCGTCGTTGCCGGCATGGACCGGTTCGTTCGGTTCGACCGTGGCGTTGGTGTTGAAGCCGGCCACACGATTGGTCTGGCCGGTGAGCGCATAGCGGTTCGCGAAAAGATCGTTGCCCCCCGGCAGTTCGACCTCGGGCTGGAAGAGCCCCAGCACCACCGTTCCCGTGGCGACGCTGCCGTCCGCGAAACGATAACCGTCCACCGCGATCTGGTAGGTTTCGCCCGCCGTCGCCTGGAAGAGCACCGTGCTGCCCAGCTCGGGCCGGAGCGGATCGCCGTCGTCGTTCTCGGCGACCAGGACCAGCTCGGTCAAGGCGTTCCCCGTATAGACGGCGAGGGCGGTGTCGAAGGAGCTGTTGCGCGTGGACACCACGACCGGGCCGGAGAAATGCGCGGTCCAGGTCCACCAGAGCGAGCGGCCGCCGGCATTGCCGCCGTGGTCCGGCTCGCCCGGTTCCTTCGTCGCGGCGGCGTTGGACTCCGTCACCAGGTTGGTCTGGCCGCCCAAGGTGGTGCGGTCCGCGAAGCGATCGTTCAGAATGTCGGACAGCGCGAGGTTGAGCACGATCGGGCCTTCCGACACGCCGCCGCTGCCGGTCGCGCCATCGACCGCGAAGTGGTAGCGGATGCCCGCCTGCGCGTTGAAGCGGACCAAGGCCGCCCCTGCGTCGCTGCGCTGGTCGTCCAGTCCCACGACTTCGAGCGAAGCCATAGTGGTGCCGGTATAGACGGCCAACACGGTTTCGGCGGTGCTGCCCAGCGTATCGACCACGTAGGTCCCGTCGGCCGGAGCGATCCACGTCCACCAGACGGATTGGCCGCCTTCGTTGGCCGGATGGAGCGGCTCGTTCGGCTCGACCGTGGCTCCCCGGTTGTCGTCGTGGACGCGGGGCGCATCCGTCGGGAACTCCAGGGCCTGCGCGAAGAAGTCGTTGTTCGCCGATTGCGCCAAGTTCAACACGATGTCGCCTTCCGCCGCCGGGTTTCCGCCCGGCTTCCGGCCGACCACGGCGATCTGGTAGGCGGTTCCGGCGACGGCGCGGAAGACGACGCGGCTCGTCGCCGCGCTGCCGAACACCGCGTCGTCGTTGGCCGCGACCGACGTCAGTCCCGCCAGCGTCGAGCCCGTGTAAACCGCCAGCACGGTGTCGAGCGGACCTCCCGCGCCGGCCGTGCTTCCTGCGGTATCCAGCACCACGAGCCCGGCCTGCGGCGCGGTCCAAGTCCACCAAAGCGACCCGTCGCTGGCGACACCGGCATGGACCGGCTCGCCGGGTTCACGGGTGGCTCCGACGCTGTGAGCCGTGGCGATCGTCTGGGCACCGGAAAGCGTTCCGCGGCTGGCAAAGGCGTCCAGGCCCGAGGTCGACAGCACCGTCAGCGTCGCCACCGAACTGGTCACGCTGCCGTAGGCGTTGGTGATGACGACGCGGTAGTTGCCCGCATCCGACAGGTCCGCTCCGGCCACGACATGGCTGGCCGCAAGTCCAACAGACAGCGGGACTCCGTCCTTTTGCCAAAGGTAGACCAGCGGAAAGCTTCCCGTGGCCTCCACATGGAACGCCACGGTGGCCCCGGCTTCCGCAGAGACGGTTTTTCCAGTCGGCTGCACCTTGATGGCCGGCGCCGCGGCGGCCACCGGCAAATAGACGCCAAGATGGACGTCGCCGTTGGCGCCAGCGTAGCCGTCCACGGCAAAGTGGTAGGTCGTTCCTCGGATTGCCGGAAACGCGACGCGGCTGGTGGGCAAACCGGGCGCATCGTCGTCGGCCGCCACCAGAGTCAAAGCGCCGACCGAGTCGCCCATATAGACGGCCAACAGCGTGTCGAACGAGCTGCCCGCCGTTTCGGCCACCACGAGGCCGCTGTCCGGCGCGACCCACGTCCACCAGACGGAGGCCGTCGCCACGTTTCCAGCGTGGGCCGGCTCGGTGGCTTCGTAAGTGGCGCCGCCGCTGCTGGAGACCACAAGATTGGTGCTGCCGGACAACAGAGTGGCGGAAGAAAACGTGTCGTTGAGCGGACTAGCCGCGCTGGCGGCGCTAAGTCCCAAGACGGCCACCGCCACACCCAGGAGAAGTCTGCGAGGAAACCCGGAAGCCCTTTCCGAAATGGCCCGGAGCGGACGCGGTTGGAAAAGAGAAGTGGTCATTTCGATTGAGCGGTGCTCAGTGGAAGTTTGTCGCCCGGCAAGGCGCTGGGTTCCCAGCGGACGCCGGCGGGATGGACCTGCCGGGAGAGAACCTCGCCGTGCTCCATCATGGCTTCGGCCTTCAGCGACCCGTCCGGGTGCCACGCGAGGGAAAGTCCGTGCGGTTTTCCGTCGGCGAAGGACGCCTCGGCCGCCAGCTGGCCGTTCTCGTGCCACTGGCGATAGGTCCCCTGCTGGCGTCCGTCGACCAATTCACCTTCGGAGCGCTTCCGGCCGTTGTCATGCCAGGTCGTGCGCACGCCATGAGGCAGGCCTTGGCGGAAGTGTTCGGTCAATTCGCAAACGCCGTTGGTGAACCATCCGACCGACTCGCCGTGAAGCCGGCCGTCCACCACTTCGGTCCGGAGCTTCAACGCCCCGCCTTCGTAGTGGTCGGTCACCTCGCCGGTGAACGCGATCGGCGAACCGGGAAGGAAAAACCGCGCGTCACGGACCTCCAACGTCCGACGGGCCACGGCCGGCGTTTCGGCGGGCGGAGGAACGGTCCCCTGCCCGGCCCACCAGACCGCCGTGCCGGTAACGACCAAGAGCAAGGCCAACCAAGCCCACCACGACCGAGGTCGGGCGGACGACGAAGATGCGGGAAGCGGAGTCATGGTCGGAACCCGTTATTGCAGCATCAGGCGGAAGAACGTCGGGGCCACGCCGGTCTCCGCCGGAGCCGCTTCGATTCGCACGGTCTTCACCGTGTCGGAGTGGTAGCTCGCGCGCTGGGCGGCGTTCGTGGCGTCAGTCGAAAGCCGGAACGCGATCGGCCGCCACTGGTCCAGATCCGTCGAGCCGAGGAGCGAATAGGTGCGGCCGGTCACGGCGGTGAACTCCAGCTGGGGGGCGCCGTTGGACACTCCCACGATGTTCAGGGCGAAGCCGTTCGTCGGGCTGACCGCGTAGGTGCCCGCCAGATAGGTCTCCAAGTAAGTCAGGCCGTTGCCCGCGTCCGCGTCGGGTTTCACCTGGGAAAGGTCGGCGTTGACCAGGCGCTGCCAAGCGTCGGGCAGCCCGTCACCGTTGGCGTCCTCACCAAGGGTGAGGTTCAACCGCGTGCGTTGGCCCGGCTGACCGAGGTGGGCGAAGTCGCCGGCGGTCTCGATCGGCAGATAGGTGGTCCGCCCGATCTTCACCTTCACGCGGAAGGGCACGAGCGGCCGCAGCGCCGTCGGTTGATACGGCTTGGCGAGCAGGCCGGCGTCCATCGGGACTTCCAGGCGGTAGTTCGCGGCGGTCTCGATCCCGGCGATGACCCGTGTCTTCACGGCCACGCCACTGGACGTTTCAAGCACGACCTCCGCCTCCGGCAGGTTGATCGGAGTGCCGTATTCGTCGCGCAGCATGCCGTAGAACAGGTGAAACGGGGCCGGCGGATAGGCCCCGGCCGGACGATCGGCGACCGCGCCGGCCAGGAGCAGCGCCAGCAACAGCCAGCGGGGCCGGCGAACGAGGGCGAACGGAGAGGGAGTCTTCATGGTCGTGCCGGGGTCGCGTCAGTTGCCCGAGTAGGAGTAGGTGGTGAAGTGCAGCTTGATGTCCGTCAGCGTCTGGATGAGGCGCGTCAGACCCTCTTTCGGATCCGAGAGCAGCGAATCCGCCGGGATGACCAGCTTCCATTCGCTGTTCCAGACCGAGCGGCCGACGAGGCGGCGATTGGAGAACTGCGAGAACTGGAGCTGCGTGCCGGAATACGGCTCGGTCGAGAACACGGAGGACGAATCCACCGGCCGGAACGCCTGGTGCTTCCGCAGTGTGTAGAGCGGTTCGCTCAACGAGTCGGCCGACTGGTAGAAGTTTTTCCCGGAGAAGCCGGAGCCGCCGATGTTGAACGGAAGCGGGATGGCCACGTCGTCCACCGTCCACGTGCGGAGCTGGCTGGAGTCGCCCAAGGGCGGGCTGCGCATCGTGTCGACGCCCACCGGGATGAGATAGACATACGGATTGGCGGCCAGCGCCTCGGGATCGAGGTAGGAGAGGTTCGGGTCGCTCGTGCTGTTCGCCCCGGGGACGTTCATCCCCTTGTAGCCTTCGAGCGCGACGCCGACGGAGTTGATCTTGGTCGCGAAATGGCTGCGGTGGAACGAAGCGTCGCCCGCCGCCAGTGCCTGGCCGAAGAGATTCTGGCCCGCGTTGATCGAGGTGTTGAAGGTGATGACGATGCCCGGCACTGGCAGTCCGTCGCCGCGGTCCACCTGCTGGCAGTAGCGGCGGACATCCGCGTCTTCGAGGATGTTGTCCATCACATGCTGCTGGAGGTAGTCCTGCCAGGCGGACAGGCCATTCGTGTCGGGCAGGATGCGGAGGCTGCCGGTGCGGAGCGACGCGAGCGTGGTGTAGACGTCGGGCGAATTGAACCCGAGGCGACCCTTGAGCACGTCGAAGTCGTTTTTCATCTCGGCCAAGGCGCTGGAAAGCCCGGGGTCGCCCGTGTTGCTGCCGGCGAACTGCGGTTCACCGTTGCGGACGACGCCCAGGGCGCGGCTGTTGATGATGCGCGCGACGAAGGATTTGCCCTGATCGGTTCCAAGCAGGCCCGTCTCGTAGTCGTAGGCGTTGGCCGCGAGCAGCGAATAGCGCGAGGCGAGGTCGAAGAGCGTTTTGTAGCGCTCCAGCTTCTCGCTGCGGAACAGGCGGAAAGCCGTGTCGCGGGTGGTGAAACCCTGGATGACCGCCGCCGTGCGCTGGCGGGCGATCTCGCGGGTCTGCTGGATGCGGTTCCCCTTGGCCACGAGCGCGGCGACCTTGCGCTGGCTGTCGTCGTAGTTCTGGAGGGCGCGGTTGATGCCGTAGGCGGCCTTCTGCATGTCCACGAGCGCGTTCTCCAGCTCGACCATCGCCGCCCGATGATCCTCAGTCTGCTCCAGCGGCTTGATCTGGCCATACTCGATGCCGATGGCGTCGGCCTGGCTCTGGGCCGCCCGGGCGTAGGCCACGGTCTTGCGCGCGATCTCGATCGCGGTGGTGGAATTCTCCACCGCCACCGTCGCCGCCTTGAAGATGCCACGACCGGCCGACGTCAGGTCACCGCCCGCCGAGAGACCGGCGATGAGCGAGGTGGGCAACGAGGTCGAAGCCGCGTCGGCCGCCAGCTTGTAGGCCTCCGAAATGCCGTTCTGCACCATGCCGAAGATCTCGGCCGCGTTCTCGATCTGGTCGATGATCTGGTCGGCCTCGTCGAGTCCCTGGGTCAGGGCGTCGGTTTCCGCCTCCGCCTGGACCAGCGCTTGGCGCAACCGAACCATGCCGTCGAGCGACTTCTTGGCGCGGATACTGTCGTCGAGCGCCTGAAGCAGCGCGCCCCGGGCGTTGATCTGCTCGGAGATCGCCTGCTGGAGCTGGCCGGGACTGAGCCGCTTGCTGGTCCAGCTGGACGGTTTTCCGAAGTAGCCGTGCGGCGTCAGCGTGTATTCGATGTAGTTCGTGGACGACCGGGTGTCGTTGCCGTTGCCGTCGTCGGCCAGCTGGAGGAAGTCGAAGCTCTCGGGCTTGGCCTGCAAACCGGTCACCCAGCCCGCCGGCAGATTCTGCACGTCGATCCGGTAGGTCTTGGTGTTGGCCGGTTCAAGGATGCCGGGGTAGGCGAGCTCGGGCGTCTCCACATACATATAGTGGTAGAGGTCGGGGCCCGCGTAGTCCTGCACGTAGGTCTTGCCGGGTCCGAGGTCGTCGGGATACGGCGTGCCGTAGATCTCGATGAGCGTGTTGGTGAAGGCCAGTTCCTGCTGGGCGAGCTGCGCCTGAACCTCGGCGAGGGAGTCGCCTTCGGACCGCATCAGCCGGGTGATGTCCTTGGCGTCGTCGAACGCGGCCATGGCGTTGTTCAGCGCCAGCTTGGTGCGCTCATAGATCTGCTCGAAGTGCGTCTTCGGATTCGCGCCGACGATCTGCGCCGGGTTCAGGTCGAAGGCGAGGCTGCCCTGGGTCACGCCCAACGGAGACAAACGGCCTTCGGCGTTGTCCATCGCCGCCTGGAGATCGGTGGCGGAAGCCACCAGTTCGTTCAGTTCGGGCACCGTGGTGCGGTCCACCTTCTGGATACCTTCATGGCTCGGATCGGGATCGATGTCCGGGAGAAGGGCGTTGCCGACCACCCAGTTGACCAAGGCGCCTTGTCCCGTGCGGGCGGCCCATTGGTCCATGCCCCACTCACGAACGACGTTCACCACGTTGGTTCCATCGGTAACCGTGCGGGTGGAGACGCGATTTGTGGAGAAGGTTTCCCAGCTCGTGGCGTCGCCGGGCACGTAGTATTTGCGCCAAGTCAGGTCAAAGATCTGGCGACCGGTGCGCGCGACGGAAGCGGCGGCGGCGGCAAACTTCCGTTCGTCCATGTAGCCGACCGTGACGGGCAACCCGAGAACGGTCACCGCCTGCACGCGGGGAACCCAGTCGAAGTTCGGGTTCATCAGCAGCGAGTGGTAGCCTTTCAAGGCCGACAGGTAGTGGCCGTAGGCGTCGCCGTGGCCCTGAGGATACAGGACAGCCGCGTCCGACTCGTCGGCCGCGCCGTCGGTGTTCTGGTCGAGAATGTTGTAGTTCAGCGCATAGATGACTTCGCCGGAATCGATGCCGCCGGTGTAGTTCCAGACGAGGCGGTTGTAGACCGGCGCGGACTGGACGCCGGGCAGCGCCACGTCGTCGCGGCCCTGCAGCAGCGCCAGTTCTTCCTCGATCAGCGAAGGCACTTGGCCCTTGAAGGAGAAGAGCGCGGTGGCGACGTCGCCGTAGGTCTGGTCCTTGGTGCCGATGCCGATGGTCGGGTTGTCCGCGTCGTCGGCCGCGTCGTCGCCCACGATCTTGTAGAGGTCGCTCAGGTAGCCGGCGGCGAGCAGCAGCGAATCGTTGGCCGGACCGTAGTTGATCCCGGCATTGATGCTGAGGTTGCGGGCGCGGTTCAGGACCGTCTCGTAGATCTCGATCAGGCCGTAGCTGTTGAGCGCATCCTGGTTCAGCGCGATGTCGCCTTCGTAGCGTTTGCCGGCCTGCGTAAGGATGCTGGCGCCGGTGTTGACGGCGTTGTTGTTCAGGTCGGACGTGCGCTGGTTGAAGGGATTGATGCCGTCCAGCACGCGCTTCACGTAGCCCTCGGCGAACTGCGGCGGCGTCCAAGCCGACCAGGTGTTGTAGAAGGGATGCGACGGATTTTTCGGCCGATAACGCATGACCAGCCAGTTGTCCGAGAGCACGAGGATGCCACTGGCACCGAGCGTGTAGCGCGGAACATCCAAGCCGCTGGTCAGCGGTTGATAACGGCTCATCGTCGCGTCGGTCACGGGCGGGAACCCGTCCACGGGCGGCGCGGACTTCCACTCGTATTCATACTCCGCCGTCCGGGCCGCGAGATCGCCGGTGTGCTCGAAGGTGATCAGTTCGCTGAGCGGGTTGTCCGAGGGAATGACCTTCACCTCGCCCTGGTAGAGCTGGCCGCTGACGCGGAGCACATACATGGAGACCGGTTCACCGGGAGGGGTGAAGGCGTCGCCGTTGCCGACGATCATCGTGAGGTAGCCTTGGCCGGGTCCAGCAGCGCTCAGGGCGTAGCTGTCCACGGGCGTGTTGTTGTTCGTGATGGTCACGAGGTCGCCGATGCCCCGCGTCACGGTGGCGCCGGGATTCACGATGAACTGCCCGGGAATCATCGGGTTCTCGTAGAAGGTCTCGACCACGGCGGTCATGCCGTCGACGGCGGCGTCCCACTTCGTCTTGTCGGGATCGCTGGACGGGCAAAGCGCCTTGATCGTGGCGAGGTCTGAGCCGGCGAGGACGTTGAGCTGGACGTATTTTTCGCCCGTCGGCTCGTCCTTGAACTGGCCCTTATAGACGAGGCTGCCCTGCGCCCCGAGATTCGGATCGAAGTAGAACCGATTGGCCAGATGCGGCGGCAGGTTCGGGAAGTAGGTCTTGCCCTGGTAGCCTTGGGCGTAGACGCCGCCGGGGAGCTGGGTCAGCCCTTCGCTGGCGCTGGCTTTCAGGGCGAAGCTCTTCTGGCGTGTCGGGTCATGCAGCGTCACCGCCGGGTAGTTGGCCCGGTTCGTCGCCGCGAGCGCGATGGACTGCTGGTAGAGCACGTGCGCGCTGCTCTGGCCGCGAATGGCCGGACGGCCCTTGCTGGCGACGGTCAGCGTTTCACCGAAAGCCACGGCCGGAGTCGAACCCGGCCACACCGGGCGATAGACGATCGTTTGGGCCGGCTCGACGGCGGAATCGCCGGTGCCGGTGTAGCCGGACGACGCGATGGGCCGCAGGTAGGGCACGATCGTGCCGGTAGGCGGCGGGTTCGTGTCGTTGGGCCAGGCGAAGCCGTCCTGCGTCTTGTAGTAGAACCGCATGCTGAACGAGTTCGTGTTTGTCGCCGTCTGCGCGAGCACCGGCGGACGTCCGACGAAGCCGTTCAAGGCGAGCGCGGCCTGGGCCGACTTGTTCGTGCTGAAGGTGAAGTTGACCGTGGCCTGCGAACCGTCCCCGTCCGCGATGCTCAACTGGTAGCTCGTGCTGCTGGGTGACGTCCACGTGCCATAGACGGCGAGACCGTTGGGCAGGGCTCCGAAGGTGACACCCGACGGCAACGGCGTGGAAGGCGACACCGACGTCACGAGGGACTCGATGCGGCGCGAGGTGTGGATGTAGTTCGTCGTGCGGACATTCAACGCCCCACCGCCGGCCACCGTGCTGGAGAAGCCATTGGTCGAGGTCGAATAGGTTCCGGCCGCCAGCGTGGGCAAGCCGTTGTGCTGGCCGCGCATGACCCAGAAGCCGTTCTTCCGGTCGCGGTAGGTGAACGTCGTGTAGTTGGCATACGGACCGGACGCTTCGGCTGAGGTCCAGCCCACGGGCAAATCGCCGCCCGCGCCGGAGGTCTCGGCGTTGTAGTTGGTCGTGTAGATGTTGGTGGAGCTGGCCGTGAGATTGGTGATCGTCTGCAACGGCAGCGGGATCACCGGCAACGGCATGGGCGCCTGGACTTGTTTGCCCGCCTCGACCACATAGTCGAAGACCTGGCCAGCGGCTGGATTCTCACGCAGCACCTTGAACGGCCGCATCGCCGGACGTCCGTCGGACTCCGTGTAGTCGAGCAGCACATACGGCATGGAAGAGAAGCCGGGGCCGGACGTGACATTCAGGTCGTCGCGCAGCGCGTAGGCCTGGCCGCCGATCATCAAGGCGTGTTCCTCGTTGGGATTGTAGCCGAGCCCCGCCGGGTCGTTCTGGGTGTAGATCGTGCCCTTGGCCTGGAGGCTCTCCAGCCCGCCGCTGCCGGCGTTGTTGGCCATGACGATCTGGCTGGCGGTGCTGTCGGGCCAAGCCAGCGAGTAGCGTCCGATGACGGCGGGCCAGTAGATCGGTTCGAAACCGTTGCCGGGATTCTTGACCGAGTTGGTCGCGTTCTGCCGGAACCACCAGACTTCCAGCGTGCTCGCACCGGGGATGGCGTTGACCGGGATGATCGCACCGAGATTGGCGTCTTCGAAGCCGTCCACGAACGGATCCTTGTAGGCGCCGGGATGGAACGACGTGCCGCTGCTCTGGAGAATGTAGCCGGCGAGGTAGTCTCCCGTGTTGCCGAGTTCGCCTGAGGGAGGATTGATCCGGGCGCCGACGTAAGCCGTCTGGTTGAGGTAACGGGGCGAGCTGTTCTGCGACATGCTGGCGGAGGTGAGTGTGGCACCTCCGTAAAGCGTCATGTGGCGCCCATTGCCGCTGCTGTCGTAGGCGACCCGACCACCTTCATCGAAGGTGAACTGGACCTGGAGCCCGCTCGTGCCGGCAGGGTAGCCGTTGGTCTGCATGCCCTGCTGGATCTGATCCACCGAACGCGCCGTGGACCAGATGCGGAAGCTGTCGATCTGGGCCTTGGCCAGGGCGTCTCCACCCCAGTTGGACTTGCCGATGTAGTTGAGCGTTCGGCTGGTGTTCACCGGGGGGATGATGGTGCCGCTCACCGTTGAAACGCCGTTCACGTAGATCGTGAGGTTCGAGGTTCCGGCATCGAACACCGCGGCCACGTGTGCCCACTGGTTGGTGCCAAGCGAGGCGGGTGAATAAAGATTGACGCTGCCGTTGGTGGCGATGCCAACCGCCGGCTGCCCCGAGGTTCCGGAAGATAAAGCGACCAGGACGTTCTGGAGTCCCGCTCCGTTGCCGAAATCCATCAGACGCGCCCAGTTTCCGATCGCCGTGACATTGACCCATGACTCGATGGTGTAGCTGCCGCCATTGAAGTAAGTCCCGGCCGGCAGCTGGCCGTAGCCGGTGCCGTCTAGCGTGAGCGCGGATAGCCGGCCCGAACGCGGCAAAACGCCGGTGACGTCGGAGAACTGCGAGTCATTGCCGCGCTGGAGGATGGTGCTGAGCGACGAATAGATCCGCTCGAAGGCAATGGCCGTGCCCGATTGCAACCGGAGCAGCGTCCGGTGCTGGGGCTGCGCGTCGTCGAGGAAGGTGTAGAAGCGCGAGCTCTCGTCGAGCGTGGCCCGGGGATAGTCCAACGGGTCCTGGTATTGGATGGTCGGGACGTTGTTGGCGGAAACCTGCACGGCGGTCTCGGCCGCTTCCGCGGCCGTCTCGACTCGCGGACGGAGGTAGTGGCTGTATTTCGCAGGATCGTCGGGCCAGATCTGCTGGTAGCGGTTGAAGATGGCGGGCCAACGGAGGCCGACGACACCCTCTTCCAGCCAGTGCACCAACACATCGTTCGGATTCTGGGTCAGGGCGGCGGAGAAATACTCCGTGCGTCCGCTGGTGGCGGCGGAGTCCTGGTAGAGGAACGGGCTGTTCAAGGTCGCCTGCAGCGGCGACGGCAGGAGATCCGCGTCCGAACTGCCATCGGCATAGGCGGCGATCTTCTCGCCGAGATCGTTCGTCAGCGCCTGGGCCACGGGCTGGCGGAAGACATCAACGATTTCATAACCCAGGAACTCACGCGCCCCGTCGGCCGTTGTGTCGCCCAGCAGTTCCATGAAGACGCGGCCCTCGGCATTGTAGGCCAGGATCAACCCCTGCCCCGGATCATACCAGACGGTGCGCAGCTCCGGCAGCGAGGCGTTGGTCGTGCCCGCACCGGCGCCGGTGTAGCCGTCGTCGTATTCGGCCGCGACTGTCTCCGGCAGGGCCGGATTGTAGGCGAAGTAGACCGCACCGACGCTGGCGGCGGGCACGGCGACCGGTTTGCCCGTGGCGGCGAAGGATTTCTCCGTCCAATAGAGCTTTCGCGTCGGCTTAACGGCCGCCCCGGAAACGATGTAGCTGAGATTGGTCAGCGCGTAGTCGAGGCCGCCGATGGTCACCTTGTTGGTGTTGCCGGAAGCGACGCCCGACTCGCTCTTCCGCCACGTGATGCGGATCGGTCCGGGCACGGTGGCGAAAACCTGGCGCGCGTTGCGGCTGTAGTAGTAGCCGGAGGCGGTCTGGGTGGTGTTGGTGTAGGGCTCCGGACTCCAATAGGCGCTGGGCGAGACATTCGTCAGCAGCACGCCGTATTCGTCGGTGCTGGGCGGTGAAATGATGGAACCGAAGAAGAAGGAGACCGACTGGGAGAACGTGGGTCCGCCCGCCTGCGATGACCGCAATACGATCGTCGTGTTTCCGCCAACGGTCCCTCGGGGCAAGTTCAACGCGGTAGCGTTCTGCTCAAAATTCTTTCCCGCCTGAAGGGTGGTATTGGTCTTGGGCACGACCACGGCGCCATAGGTGACGATGCCCTGGAACTGCATCGGCGTGGCCCCGGCGGGAGCCCGTCCATCGGAGCTGGCCGACGCCGGCGCCTTGCCCGGCGCGCCCCGGAACGAGCTGAAGTTCACGCCGCGCTGGTAGTTCGTGGCGTAGAGCACCCCGTTCTGGTCCAACTGCACGACCTGCGCGGCAGCCGGCAGGACCCACGCCGCCAGAGCGATGGGCAGCAGGAGGGCGTGTAAGATCCGTTTCATGGAGACGCGGGATTTACTTCACGTCGCGCGTGGTTGACGCCTGGACGGCAGCGGTCCGGTTCTGATCGGCTATGAACCGCTCGATCGCGGCCAAGCGTTCATCGCGCTCGTGATT
>CAMLMI010000068.1 GCA_946480965.1 uncultured Verrucomicrobiales bacterium
GGCGTCTGCACGCAGGACGACACCTTCGACGGCGATTTCACCGTGCGCGGCAATCTCCTCCAGACCGCCCGCTACTACCGGCCCAAGATCGAGAACCTCTCCGCCCGCATCGACGAATTGCTGTCGCAGTTCGGTCTGGTGGAATTCGCCGACCACAAGCCCGACACGCTCTCCGGCGGCTACAAACGCCGCCTGATGATCGCCCGGGCCGTGGTGCATCGGCCCAAGGTCGTCTTCCTCGACGAACCGACCACCGGTCTCGATCCGCAGGCGCGCGTCGCCGTGTGGGAACTGGTTTCCCAGCTCCGCGCCGCCGGCATGGCCGTGGTGCTGACCACGCACTACATGGACGAAGCCGAGCGCCTCTCCGACCGGCTCATCGTCCTGCAAGGCGGCAAGGTCCGCGCGACCGGCACGACGCGCGAATTGCTCGGCGATGTCGTCGGCGAACACGTCGTCGTCATGCCCTTCGCCGTGGCGGGCATCGAGGGCGTGGAAGTCTGGCTGACCGAGCGCGGGCTGCGGCCATCGACCGTCCTGGCCGACTGGCATTTCGCCCTGGATGCGGCCGGGTTGGCCGCGTTCGTCGCCACCTTCAGCCACCATCGCTATGAGGTCCGGCCGCCGACGCTGGACGACTTGTTCCTAGCTCTTTCGCGGGAGGGGAAACGGTAGGCGGTTCCCGCCGGGCGCGGGATCGGACCAATCCACCGGGGAGAACTCCGGGGGAACGCTGCGGCTCAGAGCGTGTAGCCCGCCGCGAGGGCGTCGCCGGCGAACATCTTCACCGTGTCGAGCGACAGGGCCGTGAGGTCCATGCCGGACATCTTCAGCGCCTTGTTCAGGATGTCGTGCGGCACGGTCACGATGTCGCAGCCGCAGGCGTCGGCCTGGAAGATGTTCAGCACCTCGCGGACGCTGGCCCACAGGAGCTCGCCCTTGGGCAGGCGCTCGTTGATCAGGCGCAGGCTTTCCTGCATGGCGGGCACGGGATCGCGGCCGGTGTCGGCGATGCGGCCGGCGAAGACGGACAGCACGCTCGGCACTTTTGGCTCCAGCGCCTCCACGAAGCCCCGGATCTGGTCGAGCGTGAGGATGGCGGTGATGTTCAGCTGCACGCCCTCCGCCGCCAGTTCCTTCGCGAGCGGCACGCAGGATTCGCCGCGCGTGTTGGTCGCGGGGATCTTCACGAAGACGTTGCGCTGCCAGCCGGCGATCTTCTTGGCCTGGCGCAGCATCTCGGGGAACTCGTCGGAGAAGACCTCGAAGGAGATGGGCTTGGTGGTGACGGTCTGGAGGATGTCGCGCGCGAAGGCCTCGTAGTCGGTGATGCCCGCCTTGCGCATCAGCGTGGGGTTCGTGGTCATCCCCTTGATCAACGGGTTGGCGTTGAGGCTGAGGATGCCGGCCTTGTCGGCGCCGTCGGCGAACAGCTTGATCCGCAGGTCCGCAAGGTGTGAGTTCATCGGTGCGCGGAGCCTAACGGGCCGCTCCGAAGGGAGCAACCGGCGGTTTGGCGGAACCCAGCAAAACGCCCCGGAGAAGCTCCGGGGCGTTCGCGGACGGATTGGCGGGCGGTCACTCCGCCGCAGCGGGGGTCTTGGCCGCCGGCGACTGGACGATCTCCTCGATACGGAGCTTTTTCTTCACGCCCTCGAACTCGAACTCGGCGATCTCGCCGACCTTCTTGTTCATCAGGCATTGGCCCAGCGGAGTGAGGTAGCTGAGGATGTTCTTGTCCGGATCGCCGTCCCAGGCGCCGAGGATGTCGTAGGTCTCGGCATGGTTGTTGGAGAGGTCGGTGACGCGGACGCGGGTGCCGACGCCAACGGCATCGGTCTTCACGTTGGAGAAATCGGTGCCGCGGGCCCGGCCGAGGTCGATCTCCAGCTCGGTCTTGCGGCGCATGAGCACCTTCTGCATCTCCTTCGCGGCCTTGTATTCGTGGTTCTCGCGCAGGTCGCCGTAGCTGCGGGCGATGGCGATCTCCTTGGAGTTGGCCGGGATCGTCTTCTGCACCAGCTCGGTGTATTCGTTTTTCCGCCGTTCCAGGCTGTCCCAGGAGACCTGGTAGGTGGCTTCCTGCTTGGTGGTCTCGCCGCTGATGAGCGACTGGATCGCGGGGTAGCTCTTCACGATGCGGCCGAGGAGCGAACGCTTGTCCATGTCGTCGAACACGGGCGAGAGCTTCAGCGCGCGGGTCAGGTCCTTGATGATCTCCAGGTCGGCGGAGCCGATCAGGTCCACGATCAGCTCCTGGTCGTCGAGGATGAAGTCGCGCAGACGGTTCGAGCGCTTCTCCATGAACTGGTCGCGCTCCATCGCGGTGAGCGCGGCGCGGAAGACCTCGGGCCCGAGGATGTCGGCGAAGGAATCGCTGCGTTCCTTGCAGAGCCAGAGGAGCAGGTCGGAGCTGACGCTGTGCTGGCTGATGAGCCGGGCGAGGGTTTCCTTGAGGGCGTCGAGCTTGCCGCCGGAGATGAGGGTGATGGCGATCTCGCCGGCGAGCTTGGTGCCGACGTTGTTGATCACGCCGAGCAGGGCCTCGTGCCAGAGCGGGGTGGATTCCTTGAAGGACTGGAGCGCGCGGCGGTGCTTGGCGGCGGCGATCTCCTCCAGGAGGCCGCCGAGGCGGGTCTCGGCCTGCCAGATGGCCTTGGCGTCCACGTCGCCCTCGCTCGTGGCGAGGCCGCAGGCGGCGCGCAGGTCGTCGCGGACGAAGATGGCCTCCAGCGTGACGGCGGGCTGGGTGCGCTGGTGGGTGGCGATCTCGGCGTTCAGGCCCGCGACCATCTCGTTGGCCAACGCGGTCTTGTCGTCGAGATCCTCGATGCTCTTGAGCGCCTCGAAGCCGACGGCCAGCTTGGCCTTCAAGCCCTTGGCAGTGCGGAAATCGGCGAGCAAACGGTCCTGGAGCGAAGTTTCCTCCGCCTGGTAGATGATCGGATCGGTCTTCTTGGTGGGGATGAGGAAGTGTCCGTCCTTCTTCATCTCGCGGCGGGCCACTTCCCACCACTTCTTCCAGTCGTCGGCGATGACGTCGGGGACGAGGATCTTCTGGATCTGGTCGAGCGTGGCCTTTCCGCCGTAGCTCTTGAGCACGACCTTGATGAGATCCAGGTGGTGGAGGGCAGCGGTCTGGCGCAGGCCGTCGAGGTCGGTCAGCTTTCGTGCGAGGATGTGGTCCTTGGGGATGGCCACGAGCGAATCGGCCGAGAAGCCCAGATCCATGGCGTGGCCGGCCTTGGTCGTGAAGTCGATGGTGAAGCGGGAGAAGACCACGTCCACTGCGGTGATGCGGCCGAAGCCCCAGCTCTTGTGGGAGCAGAAGCCGCACTCCATCAGCGTCACCAGCTGATCCACGTGCTTCTGCTGGATCTTGCCGGTGCGGACCAGTTTCTCGAATTCCTCTTTCATAAAATGTAAATTCTCGCGTCGTCTCCCGCTGCTCGAACAAAATAAGCGCGTTGAACAACCGAAAACCAAGAGAAATTGCCCTGCGCGTCCTGCTCGCGGCCAGAGAAAACTCCTACATCGAGGACGTGCTCGACCTCGAACTGGCTTCCAACCCCATGCCGACGGCCGACCGTGGCCTCTGCCGAGAGCTGGCTTTCGGCGTCGTCCGTTGGCGCGCCGCGCTCGACTGGCTCATCACCCGTTTCTCCGACGGCCGCGAACCCCGGCCCGACCTGCGCGAGATCCTGCGGCTCGGCCTCTACCAGATCTTCTGGCTGACGCGCATCCCGGACCATGCCGCCGTGTTCGAGAGCGTCGGCCTGGCCCGGCGCGGGGGCATGGAGGCCCAGGCCGCCTTCGTCAACGCCCTCCTGCGCCGCGCCCTGCGCGAGCGGGACGAGACCGAGACCGCGCTCGAACAGCTCAAGGAAACCGACCCCGCCACCGGCTGGTCCCATCCGAAGTGGCTCGTCGAACGCTGGCAGCGGAGTTGGGGCGAGGACCATGCCCACTACCTGATGCGGTGGAACAACTCCCCGCCGCCGACCTTTGCCCGCGTCAACACCCACCGGAACTCCTGCGAGGAACTGGAAGCCGCATGGACCGAGGAGAAGGTGAAGTTCCTCCGCCGCGAGTTCTCCTGGACCGGGCCCGGGCTCGTCCACGAGCTGATCTCGCATCCTCCGTTGGCCACGTTGCCGAGTTTCCAGAAAGGCGGGTTCTACATCCAGGACCCCAGCACCCTCTTCGCGGTCGATGAGCTCGCGCCGCAACCCGGCGAATCCATCCTCGATGCCTGCGCCGCGCCCGGCGGCAAGACGACCTTCATCGCCCAGCGGATGAAGAACCAGGGCCGGGTCCTGGCCGAAGACGCCGACAAATCGCGCCTCGGCCTGATCCGCGAAAACTACCAGCGCCTCGGCCTGAACTGCATCGAGGCCGCCGTCACCCCGGCCAAGCCCCTCCCCGCCTCCGCCGGGAACATCCACGCCTTCGACCGCATCCTGATCGACGCGCCGTGCTCCAACAGCGGCGTGCTCCGCCGCCGCATCCAGCTCCGTTGGCGCATCCAACCGGAGGAGATCCAGCGCCTGCGGCAGACGCAGCTCGACATCCTGCGGCTCCACGCCCCGCGACTGAAACCCGGCGGCGTGCTGGTTTACAGCACGTGCAGCCTGGAGCGGGAAGAGAACCGCGAGGTGGTCGAGGCCTTCGTCGCCGAGAACAGGGACTTCACCCTCCAGCGCGACCGCCAGCTCACGCCGTTCGACGACCAAGTGGACGGCGCCTACGTGGCGCGGCTGAAGAAGAACGGTTGAAGAACCTCCGCTTGCCGGGACCGATCAGGGAATCCGCTCCAGCCGGAAGAAACCGTGGCCGCTCTGGGCCGGCACCAGCCGCACCGAGCCCACCGCATTCGTCGGCTGCACCGGATTCGCCGCATGGGTCCAGGTGAGCAGGTCCGTGGAGACCTGCGCTTCGTAGAGATCATGAGGCTTGGCGGTGAAGGTCAGGTTCGTCCCGCCGATCAGCGCCAGCCTCAGCACCGATGCCGCGTCGTTCGGATTCGTGCCGGAGAGGAATTCCTCGAAATTGCTCGCGCCATCCCCGTCCGCGTCGTCGCCCGCCTGGTGCAGGGTTCCCACGCTCGGGTCCGCGTTGCCGAAGTTTTGGACCATCCAGTTGTTCGGGATGCCGTCGGAGCCGCCGCTGGGGCGGTTGTCGCGGCTGTAGGAAAGGACGCTCACGCGGGACCAGGGCGAGGCGTTCGTGCCGTCCGTGAAACGGTAGGAGAGGCTCTCCCAGGTCTGGCCGCTGTCGGGCGTGAAGACCTGCGAATCGGAGAACGGGCCATTGGGCACATACGCCACCGTCCGGCCGGAGACGCTGAACGAGCCGTTGTTCGCGGACTGGTTGGTCACGACCAGGACCAGGTTCGTGCCCTGGAGATCGTAGCCGCGCAGCTCCACGGCATTGATCCCGGGCACGGCCGGAGCCGGCGAGGCCGTGACGACGTGGAGATAGCGGGGATGGGCCCAGGGAGGGGTGTTGCCCGGTGGATGGGCCTGCTGGACGACGGGCGGATCGTAGCTGCCGAGCTGCGCGCCGCGCCCGTCGGTGTGGACCTGGAAGAACATGATCGCCTGGCGCAGCACGGGATTGGCCTCGTTCGCGTTCTCGCTGGAGTGCGCCAGGCTGAGCACGTGCCCGATCTCGTGGCAGGCCACGGCCTCGAAGGTCTTCGCGTTCTGCATGGCCGCGGCGGTGTGCTTGAAGACGACATGGCCGCGCAAGGAAGGATGGAATTCGTTGCCCCGCACGTTCCCGCCCTCGCCGCCGTTGGAGAACTCGGTGAAGCCGAACTGCCGCCCGCCGATGCCCAGCGTGGTCGTCCCGGGAATGTCGCCATAGAGGTCGTGCAGTTGGATGCGGATGCGGCCGTCGTTCATGTCCACATCGGCGGGCGGGCGGCCGAAGCTCTGGAAACCGTCGAACTCGAAGCGGCAGCTCGTCACGTCGCTCCAGGCCCGGAAGGCGTTGCTGATGGCGACGAGACACTGGTCGAGCGTGAGGCCGGCCGGCTTGGCGTCGGCGTCGATCAGGTAGCGGATCGGCTCGCCCCGGTCCGGCGCGAGGAAGCGCGACGCCACGCCGTTTTGCGTGAGCAGGTTGGTGACGGCCGTCGCAGCCACCGGGCTCCATTCGGCGGCGAATTCGCGGACATCGCCACCCGCCCGGGACGTGGTCTCCAGTTGGTTCCGCACCGCGCCCAGCAGCGCCTGCCCGAACGGGGACGAAGCCGAAGAACGTTCGCCGGAGGAGAGCAGGACCGCTCCGGCACCGCCTTCCGGCACGGTGAGGAATCCGCGTGCGTCCCGTCCCAGGAAAAGCAGCCGCGATTCCCCGGCAGCGAGCGCGAAATCCCCGTTCACCTCCGTCATGCGTCCGACCGTGCCGCCGCGATACCGCACTTCCACGATGGGCGGGAAAGTTCCCTTCAACGCTTCGTCCACGCGGACCAACGCCCGGGAAAAGATGCCTCCCGCCTCGGTCCGTTCCGCCGTCACGCCCAACACCGTGCCCCGGCAAACCGCCTCGGCGGCGGCGACCCGCTCCGCCAGGGACTGCGGGATCACGGAAGTGGCCCGGCTGGCGGCGGGACGGAAAAGGCAGAGCAGTCCGACAACAAGGAGAAGGGTCGCTTTCATGGCTCGGGAGTTCACGGGCCACGCCACCGCCATTCCCCCGCGTTGGCAAGCCCGCACTTCTCAATCCCGGCCTGCCCCCGTTTTCCTACCGGCCCGGAATCGTGCGGCCTTCGCGTTTGGCGATGGCCTGGCTCATGCGCAGGGCGGCCACGACCGCGCCTTCGGAATGGCTGTCCTCCGTCATGTCGCCGCCGATGTAGAGCCGGTCCTGCGGTTCGCGCAGCTTGTTGGCCAGAGCGTCGAAGCGCGAACGGCCCAGCTCCAGCGGCCAGTAGGCCACGGCCTCGGGATAGACGAAGATCTCGGCGAACTTGATGTGCCGCTTCACGCCGGGGAACAGCGCGTCGAGGCTTTCGGCGGAACGCTCGCGGATCACGTCGGCCGACTTGCCGAGAAGATCGCGAGCAAAGCGCGCGTGCAGCAGCAGCGTGAGAATGCGGTCGCGGTCCTCGGGCGCGTCCTGGAGATCGGTCGCGTCATAGACGCTGCCCGCCGGACTGTCCGAAAGCAGCGTCAACACGGACGCGCCGTCCTCGTCCTGCCAGAGCTTCGCCGCCTCGGGCGCGATGCCGAAGTGGACCTTGATGTAGCTGCCGTAGCGCGTGGTCGCGATGGCCTTCTTCTTGTCCTCGCTCAAGCCCGGCTCGAACTGGATGCGGCCGATGTGCGGCACGGGCACGGTGACGACGACATACTTCGCCGTGGCTTCGCGGTAATGGTAGCCGTCCTGGAGATACCGCACGACCACACGGCCGGGCTCCTGCCGGATGGCGGTGACGAGGGCGTTGGAGATGGGCTTGTGGGGCCCGGCCTTGGCCATGAGGGCCTGGGTGAACTTCGTGTTGCCGCCCTTCACGTGGTAGTTCTTCTCGCCGAAACCCTGCGGCGTGCCGAGGAAGAGCCGGACCTCGTCGATGCCGTCGAGCGCGCTGATCTTGTCCCACTCGATGGCCATCTCGGGCTCGACCGTGACGCGGATCCACTCGCGGACCTTCTTCGGCAGCCCCTGTTTGGAGATGAACTTGGCGAAGCTGATCTTGGTCAACGCCTCCAGCTCCGGCGGCAACGGTTTGCCGCTGTAATGGCTGGCGTGGAGCTTCTCGTAGAGCGCCCAGGTTCGGTCGTTCCACTTGAGGAACGCCTCGATCTCCTTCGGCGAAAAGATGCCCTTCAGATACTCGTCGCGGTCGCCCTCGCCCTGGTAGGGATATATCTTGCCGCCGATCCGCACGGTGGAATGGGCGACGTCTTCGGCCAAGGGCAGCTCCAGCTCCTTCAAGAGTTGATAGGCCGGATTGCGCTCGAAGTATTCCTCCATGTGGGCCTCGGCCGTGTCGCCGCTCTGGAATTGGATGCTCTGGATGCGCCCACCAATGCGGGACGACGCCTCCAGGATGAGCGAATCGATCCCCGCCTTGTTCAGCTCGTAGGCCGTGGTCAACCCGGTCAACCCGCCGCCGACGATGAGGACCGTGGCGTCCACCTTGGCCGGTTCCGCCGCCCTGACCGTGTGGCCGGAGATCAAGGCCGCCCAGAGCAGAACGATGGCCGCGCAGGAGCGGCCGAGGAAGATCGCTGCGCCGTGAAATGAAAGATTATCCTGAACCCTTTTCATAGTGCTGCTAGGGAATTCTCCGGGCCGCACCGCGGCAAGCCGTAACCGTTCAAGCCGCATCCGACATTGGTCGGAGCCGTCAGCCGGCCGTCTTCAGGGACATCACATCGATCAAGGACGCCGAAGGCAACGTGGTCGGGCTCCGCTGCATTGAAGTGATCGGCGGCTGGCAGACGCAATAAAGCCCCGGCCACAAACAGGACCGGGGCTTGCTACGGGAAAAGGGAGTTACGCCAGCACCCGCTCCAGCAGCGCGTTCATGCGCTTGAGCAGGGCGCGCGGGTCTTCCATCACGCCGGCGGCGACGCGGGCCTGGTCGAGGATCGTCTCGGCCACGTCGGCGGCGAAGGTCGCGTCCTTCTGGCGGGCGGATTCGAGGCGAACGATCACCGGATGCGCTGGATTGATCTCCAGATCGAGCTTGGCCGGGGCCACTGCTTCGTCGTCCTTCTTCATGGCCTTCATCATCCGGCGCATGCTGTTGGTCATGAATTTGTCGGCGTCCACCACCACGGCGGGGCTTTCCACCAGACGGCTCGACACGCGGACTTCTGCCACCTTTTCGCCGAGAGACGCCTTGATCCATTCGGCCAGCGACTTCGCCGTGGCTTCGTCGAGCGCGCCGTCCTTCTTCGGCTCGTTCAGGTTCAGGTCGGCCTTCTCCGCTGCCTTCAGCGGCTTGCCGTCGAACTCGCGCAGGTGGTCCATGACGAACTCGTCCCACGCGTCGTAGAGGAAGAGCACCTCGAACTTCCGCTCGCGGAAGACCTCGTAGTAGGGGCTCGCCTCGGCCGCTTCGCGGTTCGGCACCTGGAGGCAATAGATCTCCTTCTGCTCGGACGGCATCCGCTTCACGTAGTCGGCCAGCGACGTCGTCTTGCCCTTCTCCGTGTGCGACGACTCGTAGCGCACCAGCTTCCCGAGCGCGTCCTTGTGGGTGAAGTCGGTGACGATGCCCTCCTTCAGGAAGCGTTGATATTCTTCGTAGAACTTCGTGTAGGTCTCCGGATCCTTCTCCGCCGTTTCGTCGAGGAACTTCAGGAAGCGCGTCGTGAGCACCTTGTTCAGCTTCTGCATCAACGACGTGTCCTGCATCGTCTCGCGCGAGATGTTCAGCGGCAGATCCTCGCTGTCCACGACGCCCTTGAGGAAGCGCAGCCATTCGGGGAAGAGCCCCTTGGCCTTGGCCTGGATCAGCACCTTGCGGCAGTAGAGGTTCACCTCCGACTCCACGCGGCCCATGCCCATCGTTTCCCAGTTCTTGGCGGGAACGAAGAGCAGCGACTGGATAGCGATGGGCGCGTCGGCGTTGAAGTGCAGGCGCAGCAGCGGCTTCTCGTGGTCGTGCCCGATGAACTGGTAGAACTCGTCGTATTCCTCCGGCTTGATCTCGCTCTTGCTGCGGGCCCAGAGCGCCTGAACGGTGTTCACCTTCTCGCCGTTCAGCTCGATGGGGAACGGCACGAAGCTGGAGTAGCGCTTCAGGATGCGCTCGATGGTCGCCTTCTCACCGAACTCCTTCGCGTCGTCCTTCAGCTCCAGCGTGATCTTCGTGCCGCGTGGCAGTTCGCCAGTGGCCGGTGTGATCTCGTAACCGCCCGTGCCTTCGCTGACCCATTGCCAACCCGGCTCACCGGGCTGGAAGGAACGGCTCTCCACGATGACGCGCTTGGCCGCCATGAACGCCGCGTAGAAGCCGACGCCAAACTGGCCGATCAGCCCCACGTCTGGCTTCTTGTCCTCGGCCAACTGCTTGAGGAACGCCTTCGTGCCGGAATGCGCGATGGTGCCGAGGTTTTTCACCAGCTCGTCGTGCGTCATGCCGACGCCGGAGTCGGTGATCGTCAACGTGCCGGCCGCGTCGTCGGTGGTCAGCGTGATGATCGGGGCGACGTCGGACTGGTGGACGGCGGTGCCGGCCGCCTGGGTGAAGCGCAGCTTCTCGCAGGCGTCCGCCGCGTTGGAGACCAGCTCGCGGACGAAGATCTCTTTGTCGGTGTAGAGCGAATGGATGACGATGTTCAGCAACTGCTGAATCTCCGCCTGGAACGTGTGCTTCTCGGTCGATGCCATAGGTGAAAACTCTCTAAAAACTGGAGCTCGGATCGTCAAGGGGCCGGCCATTCAGTCCAACCAAAATCTCGCAGCCCGTCTCCCGACGAACACCCCCCCCTGAGCCTCCAAAGCCCCAGGTGCGTCCTGAAAATCCACAACTCCTAACGCCGTCGCGTGTAGGAGTATTCCTTTCGCACGATCACGTCGTTCGATACGCGCAGGGAGAATCCGTTCGTCAGCCAGTCGATGGGGACATACACGCTTGGCAACGGGTAGCTGTAATAGGCGTCGCAAGTCCCATCGTTGTTGGTCTCCACCAGGATCGGCCGCCCCAGCGTCAGCTCCGCGTTTGGAAAATTGTTTCCCACCTTTGCCGCCGCGTCTTTGCGAGCAAAGTCTCGGCAAAACTCCTCGATGCCTTTAAGCGCTTCTTCCTTCTGGGCCTGAACAATGGACGGGGTGCCTCTGGCCAAGGGTTTTCCCATAAACGAAACAAAGAACGTGGTGCCGTATGCCTTGCTCTCCGGAGCATAGGTGACGATCCATCCGGGCCTGAATCCGGGTTCCACACCTTTCATGTGGCGTTCGGGATGGAGAGCCAAGCGCGTGCTGAAATGGGGCGAAGCGAAACTGCTTTCGATGAGCCCGTCACATGCGCGACGGGCTCGAAGTCCTGAAAACATCAAGGCAGCGAAAGCAACAACCGCAACGCCGCTCGCTCCGGTCAACAGTCGCCGCGCTTTGGCCGCCTTGGGCTGAGGAACTTTTTGAGATGCCTCCATGCGGATGAGATGAAATCGAAACAGTTCACCCGAGCAAGACATCCACTTGCTCACGCGGCACTATTCTTGGTCCTTCGCCACGAACTGCGCCACGATCGGACGATGATCGGAGGCCAGACCCCAGTTGGGGGCGGCCAGCACGTAGGTGCCTTCCTTCTTCCATTCCTTGGCCATCCCGGAGTTCACGAGGATGTAGTCGATGCGGCCGTAGGTGTCCTCCGCACCGTAGAAGTGGGTCCAGGTGACGTGGGCCGGGTCCCAGGTTGGGCGCTCGGGCGGCACGGTGTCGCCATTGCGCTCGGCGGGGCGGGTGTCCACCAGCGCGCCCTTGCCGCGACCGATGATGGCGCGGGTGGAGCGGGAGCTCTTCACGTCGTTGAGATCGCCCACGACGACGAGGTTGGCCTTGGGATCGGCCTTGAGGCGGGCGTCGATCTTTTCGCGGAGGATGAGGGCTTCCTGTTCGCGCATCTCGGCCTGGTCGCCCTGGGGGACGGTGCGGCGGGACTTGAGGTGCGCGGCGAAGAGGGTGAAGCGGTAGCGGTCGTTCACGGCGATCTCCACCTCGGCGAAGCCGCGGCTGACGTGGAAACGGCGGCCGTTCAAGAGGTAGCTTTCCTTCGTGTGCGAGCGGCGTTCCGTGATGGGAAAACGGCTGAGCACGGCGACGAAGATGTTCGTGTCCCAGCCGCGCACGTGCTCCCAGTGCGGCAGATCGAGCCCGCTGCGCTTGAGATCGGCTTGGAGAGCGAAGAGAGCGTTGGTATCGCCGATCTCGACGACGGCGAGGACGTCGGGTTTCAGCGCGAGGATGTTCTCGGCGACCTTGGCCTTGGATTCAGGGGACTTGGCGGCGCGGGTGCCGACGGGTTCGAGGAGGTAGTTTGCCACGTTGTAGGCGGCGACATTGAAGGTCTCGGCGGAACGAACCGAAGCCGGGACGACGAGGAGAAGGAGGAACAACGACAACCAGCGCATGGCCCGGAAGTGAACGAACCGGCGCTGTGCGCGTCAATGACGGCCCTTCACGGATCAGAGCGGGCAAGGTCCGGGATCAGGCATCCGGAATCCGGCATCTCTTGTCAGAGACCCTTCACCTTCGCCGCGAATTCCGCCGCCTTCTTGGTCAACGCTTCCCAGTCGTCGTTGGCCAGCATCTGCGCGCTGATCAGGCTGGAGCCGATGCCGACGGCGGTGCAGCCGGCGGCGAAGAAGTCGGCGACGTTGTGCAGGTCCACGCCGCCGGTGGGCACGATCTTCAGGTGCGGCAGCGGCGCGCGGAGCGACTTGATGTAGGCGATGCCGAGACCTTCCGCCGGGAAGAGCTTCACGCAATCGGCTCCGGCTTCGTGGGCGAGCTGCGCCTCAGTGGGCGTGTAGGCGCCGAGCATGACGGGCTTGTCGAGGGCATGCGCGGCCTTCGCGATCTCGGGGCGCATGATGGGGGTGACGACGAATTGCGCTCCGGCCTCGATGGCCGCCGTGGCCGTGGCGGCGTCGAGAATGGTGCCGACGCCGACCAGCGCTTCCTGCCCCAGCGCGGCGGAGACTTCGCGGATGGCCTGGAGGGCGTTGGGCGTGGTCATGGTGATCTCCAGATTGGTGACGCCCCCGGCCACGAGCGCGCGGCAGAGGGGGACGGCCTGGTCGGTGCGTTTGGCGCGGATGACGGCGACGAGCTTGGCGGCGGCGAGGCGGGCGAGGATGGCGGGGCGATTCATGGCCGGAGGGTGGGAAAGGGAGCCGAGGTTGCCAAAGGGATTTTCGTTCGCCGCCCTGCCTTGCGCCGGAGGATTTGTGCGCATCCTTCGAACGGTGGGGCAGGCCTGCAGCCATTCCATGCTGTCGCGATCTGCGCCGGCTGGACGGCGCGTTGGCGCGGACGGCGAACCAATCCTCATCCTCGTCCTCCTCTTCGTCTTCCTTCCCCGGAGACGAGGACGAAGAGGATGACGAGGAGGAGGACTGCGGGCCTGCCGGCCCGTTTAGCCCCGATTGGGTGTCTTTACTTTGCGGAACGGCTTCCCGATAAGTGCCGGACCACCATGTCACCTTTCAACATGCGCATCGTGTCCGGCTGTCTCGCCCTGGCCGGCCTCACCGGATTCAGCCTTCGCGCCGCCGATTTCGGAGCCCAAGCCACGCCCGCCGCGTCCCTGACCGTCGCCAAGGACTTCAAGGTCGAGCTGATCCACAACGTCCCCAAGTCCGAGGAAGGTTCCTGGGTCGCCATGACGCCCGACCCGAAGGGCCGTCTCCTCGTCTCGGATCAATACGGCGGACTCTTCCGCATCACTCCGCCGCCGGTCGGCTCCACCGCCGCCGCCAAGGTGGAGAAGCTCTCCATCAACGTCGGCCAGGCCCAGGGCCTTCTCTGCGCCTTCGACAGCCTCTACGTGATGGTGGCGAACGAGGCCTTCGAGGGTCGCGGCCTCTATCGCGTGCGCGACACGGACGGCGACGATCAATACGACGAGTCCAAGCTTCTGCGGAAGCTGGAAGGCGGCGGCGAACACGGTCCCCACGCCATTCTCCCCTCCCCGGACGGCAAGACCCTCACCATCATCGTCGGCAACCAGACGAAGCTGACGGACATCGATTCCTCCCGCGTGCCGCTGAACTGGAGCGAGGACCATCTGCTGCCCCGCCTGTGGGACGGCAACGGCTTCATGAAGGGCGTGCTCGCCCCCGGCGGCTGGATCGCCAAGACCGATCCCGAAGGCAAGACCTGGGAGCTGCTCGCCACCGGCTTCCGCAACCAATACGACGCCGGCTACAACCTCGACGGCGATCTCTTCACCTTCGACGCCGACATGGAGTGGGACGTGAACACGCCGTGGTATCGGCCGACGCGTGTGAACCTGGTGGCCAGCGGCGGCGAATTCGGCTGGCGCAGCGGCGCGGGCAAGTGGCCGGACTACTACGCCGACAGCCTCGGCTCCGTGATCGACATCGGTCCCGGTTCCCCGACCGGCGTCGGCTTCGGCTACGGCGCGGCCTTCCCGGCGAAATACCAGCAGGCCTTCTACATCAGCGACTGGAGCTACGGAAAACTCTACGCCATCCACCTGAAGCCCGACGGTGCCGGCTACACGGCGGAGAAGGAGGAGTTCATCACCGGTTCGCCGCTGCCCTTGACCGACATCGTGGTCAATCCCGCCGACAAGGCTCTCTACTTCACCATCGGTGGACGCCGCACCCAGTCGGGTCTCTACCGCGTGACCTACACCGGCAAGGAATCGACGGCCCAGGTGAAGCAGAACCGCATGATGCGGCCCGGCCTCGGCCAACGCCGCGAGCTGGAAGCCTTCCACGGCAAGCAAGACCCCACCGCTGTGGCCAAGGCGTGGAAACATCTCGGCAGCGAGGACCGTCATCTGCGCTACGCCGCCCGCATCGCCCTCGAATGGCAGCCCGTTGAACAATGGCGCGAAAAGGCGTTGAACGAGCGCGATCCCGAAACCGCCATCCAGGCGATGATCGCCTTGGCCCGCGTCAGCAGCTTGGACCAGTTCCACCGCAAAGCCGATGCCCCCAAGCCCGACGCCGCGCTCCAGGACCGCATCTTGAGCACGCTGGACCGCATCGCTTGGGCGAAGCTCTCCGAACGCCAGCAGCTCGACCTGCTCCGAGCCTTCAGCCTTGCCTTCACCCGCCTCGGCGAACCTTCCCCGCTCTGGCGCGCCCGCCTGGTGGCCAAGTTTGATCCGCTCTTCCCCGCCGGCAGCCGCCACCTGAACGCCGAACTGGCCCAGATGCTCGTCTATCTCGACGCCGCCTCCGCCGCGCCCAAGCTCATGGCCGCGCTCAAGTCCTCCCGCATCCAGGAAGAGCAGATCGACTACGCCCGCTTCCTCCGCGTGCAGAAGAGCGGCTGGACGCCCGAACTGCGCAAGGGCTACTTCGAGTGGTTCCTCGACGCCGCCAGCTTCCGCGGCGGGTCGAGCCTTCGCGGCTTCATGCGCGACATCAAGAACGACGCCATCGCCGGCCTCAGCCCGGCGGAGAAGGAGTCGCTCAAGTCCGTCATCGAAGCCCAACCCGTCATCAAGCCGCCCGGCGCGGTCCTGGCCGGACGCCAAACCGTGAAGGAGTGGACCGTCGCGGATCTCGCCCCGGCTTTGGACAAGGGGCTGAAGGGCGGACGCAACTTCGAGAAGGGCCGCGAGCTCTTCGGCGCGCTCTGCTCCGCCTGCCACCGCTACGACTCGGAAGGCGCGGCCGTCGGTCCCGACCTGACCGGTGTGGGCGGACGCTTCAGCCCGCGCGACCTCCTCGAATCGATCATCGAGCCCAACAAGGAGATCAGCGACCAGTATGGCAACATCGTCATCACGCTGAAGAACGGCGACGAGGTCGTGGGCCGCATCGCGAACCTGAACGGCGACACCCTCAACGTGGCCGAGAACATGTTCGACCCCGGCCACTTCACCAACGTGAAGCGTTCCGACATCGCCAAGATCGAGCCCTCGAAGAACTCGCCCATGCCCGGTGGCCTGATCGACGTGCTTCAGCAGGACGAGATCCTCGACCTGACCGCCTACCTGCTCAGCAGGGGCGACAAGTCGAACCGGATGTTCCGCTGAACATCCGCGGGCTCTTCGCCGCAGAAGACAACGCCCGGCCGATCAGTCGGCCGGGCGTTTTGTTTGGGCTTCACCCGCACGGACGACGCTTGCCGCCCAAGTCGGCGATTGCCTATGGATGAACGCCGGGTATTTCTCGTGCGCCAACGAGTCCACGATCTTCCACTTCATGAAAACGTCCCCCTTCCAGCTCCTGCCGATCCTTGCCTTGGCCCTGTCCGTGGCGACGTTCGACGCTGCGGTAGCCTCGGTGAACATCCCCGTGACCTATAGGGGCTATACTTCGCCCGATGGAACCAACCAGCCGGCACCGGCCATCGACGCCCCGGTCAAGCCGAAGGATTCGGGGAATCATGCGACCCATTGGCGCAAAGATCCGGCGACCAACCGGTTGATCCCGGTGTTTCAGGTCGGAACCGGCGAAAACCTCCGGATGCTTTCCTTGGAAGAACTCAAGGCGGCGGCGGAGAACGGCGACACCGCCTGCCAGAAGGAGTTGTCCTACCTCTACGAAACCGGCGTGCAGGGCGTCGGCGTCGATTCGATCCAGGCCTATAAATGGGCGGCCTTGGCCGAGTCGGCAGACGCCGAGAAGGCCCAGCGGAATCTGCGTCGTCTGGAGCTCTTCATGAAGCCCTCCGAGATCGAACAGGCGAAGAAGGCGGTCGCGGATTTCCTGGCCGAAGCGGCCAGGAAGAAGGAAGCCGCCAAAGGCAAAGCGGAAGCGGCTTCCGAGTAGAACGGGCATCCCCCAGCGGAGCGCGGACGTGACCGTCCGCGCTCCTTCAGCGTTCGGAGTTCGGCGTTGAGCGTTCGACGTTTCCGCTCACGGCATTCGTGGCGAACTCCCGTTCGTCGTCACGGGCTCACCGCACCACCCGCGCGCCGCCGCCCTTGATCTGCTTCTCCACTTCGCCGCGCGTGGCCATGGAGGTGTCGCCGGGCGTGGTGCTGGCGAGGGCGCCGTGGGCCGCGCCGTAGTCCACCGCCTTCTGGGCGTCGTTGAACTCCAGGAAGCCGAACTGCAACCCGCTCGCGAAGCTGTCGCCGCCGCCGACGCGGTCGAGGATCTCCAGCTCGGCGTATTTGCGGCTCTCGTGGAACTTCCCGTCGTGCCAGAGGATGGCGCTCCAGTCGTTCTTCGTGGCCGTGATCACGCGGCGCAGGGTCGTCGCGGCGACCTTGAAGTT
>CAMLMI010000069.1 GCA_946480965.1 uncultured Verrucomicrobiales bacterium
CGGCATTTGGGCCATCGGCGCTTTCGTGGCGATGGTTGCGGCGGTGTGGTTGATGACGAATCCGCATTTCTACCGAGAGGTGGCGCATACCAGCGCCTGTCCCTCAAATCTCCGGCAAATCCAAGGGGCTATCGAGCAGTATGCGCTGGAGCAGAAGCTGGGACCGACGAATCGGGTGAAGTTCCGGGACATCTCCGGCGGCACGGACAAATTCATCCGACCCTCGATCAATGTGGATCTGACCTGCCCGGCTGGGGGCTTCTATTCCATCGGCACCGTCGCGGAATCGCCGCGCTGCACGGTCCACGGGGTGGTTCCCTGATGCACGGCGAGGGCGCTCAGCGCTCCAACCGGTAGAAGTCCAGCACTTCGCCGAGCTCTTGCTGGACCCATTCCTGCGAGAGGCCGAATTCCTCCAGCGAGTAGGTGTGCTTGCTCTTGAATTCGTCGCCGTGCCGCGCGGCTTCTGTGAGGCGCGCGCGCAGGGCGTCGTCCATCTCCCAGCCGAACTTCGCATAGATCTGTTCGACGGCGGCGAGCGGGTCTTTCACCAGGTCGCGGAAGTCGAGGCAGTGGTAGCGGGCGGGATCGACGCGGGTGCGGAAGCGGAAGAGGTGCTTGAACCAGTCCACGGCGAGCTGGGCGTTTTCGCGGACGGCTTCCCCGTCGTGCGGCAGGTCGGGCGAGTGCGCGCGCCAGACGGAGGAGAACATGCTGAGGCGCGACGCCACGGAGCGGTAGGGATGGCGGATGATGGTGATGAAGCGCGCGTCGGGGAACTCCTCCAGCAGCGACTCCACCGTGCCGGAGGACTGGGTGGCCTTGGAGAGCAACGTGCGGCCGGGCCCGTTGGCGTGGAGCTGGCGCTGGAGGCAGCTCCGGTAGTGGCGCATCAAGCGGCGGCGTTTTTCCGGCGGCAAGGCGTCGTTGAAGCCCGCTTCGCGCAGCGCCTTCACGAAGGGGAAGAGCAGATAGACGGCCTCGGATTGGAAGGCGTAGAGGAAGAGGGCGTCGTCCTCCTCCGGCTGGTCCAAGCGCATCTTGTGGGTGTTGTCCCAGCCGCCGAACCACTTCGTCTCGCACCAGCCGAGCAAGCGCCCCAGCGGTCGTCCCACCGCGCGGTCCAGTCGCCCGAGAGCGCCGATGAGCCGTTGGTAGGTCACGACCGGGAAGATGGTCTGATACATCTTCAGGTGGACGAAGCGCTGTTCGTCCAGGCTGAGGAGCTTCTGCACCAGGGTCGTGCCGCTGCGGGGCGGGGCCACGATGAAGACGGGGGCCTTCACCGGTTGCCGCTTGAAGCCGGGGAAGAAGAGATGGTCCAGCGCCCGGCCCACCGCGACAAAGACCAGGAAGAGCAGGAACAGCGCGGTGAAGAACAGCACGTAGGCCCAGCGCCGCAAGCGGAACGGCTGGCCGAAAAGGGAGAGCCGCAGCGCCCGGAAGAAGAGTTTCCAGTGGAAAAACATCGTGGGCGGTTCAGGCGGGCGAGGGCTGGATGTTTCCCCGGATCATCCCGCGTCGCACAGAGCCTCCACACGGGCCACGATCCGGTCCACGCATTCCTCCACGGAGAGCTGGTCGGTCTTCAGGTCCAGCTCCGGGTGCAGCGGCGGTTCGTAGGGGGCAGAGATGCCGGTGAAGTCCCGCACCAAACCGGCCCGCGCCCGGGCGTAAAGCCCTTTGGGATCGCGCGCCTCGCACACGGCCAGGGGCACGTCCACATACACCTCGATGAACCGCCCGTCCGGCACGAGCGAGCGGGCCATCGCGCGGTCGGCGCGGTAGGGCGAGATGAAGGCGGCGATGCAGATTTGGCCGGCATCGGCCAGCAGCGCGGCCACTTGGGCGGCGCGGCGGATGTTTTCGCGGCGGTCCTCGGGGGAAAAGCCGAGATCCTGGTTCAGTCCGGTCCGGAGCACATCGCCGTCGAGCACATAGACCTGGCGGCCGACGGAGAAGAGGCGGCGCTCCAGCGCGAAGGACAGGGTCGATTTGCCCGAGCCGCTCAGGCCGGTGAGCCACACGACGCAGCCGGGGTGGCCGTTGCGCCGGGCGCGCTCTCCACGGCCCACGCGGTTCTGGGCTTCGTTCATGGTCGGGACGGACATCAGCAAAGGCCGGGGTATTAGAGGACGGGCCGGGCGACGTAAACCAAAAAGGCCGGAGCGGACCGACGACAAAAGTGTTTCCAATTTGAAAGGGCGACTCCTAACGTCCGTCGCTGTTTTGATCCGAAGTTAAGTCGGAATTTTCCCAACTGCTTATGCCACTGACCCACACCCGAGACCTGTTCGCCAAGGCGTTGAAGGGCAAATACGCCCTCGGTGCCTTCAACGTGAACAACATGGAGCTGCTCCAGGCCATCATCGAGGCCTGCGAGGAGGAAAAGGCTCCCGTCATCCTCCAGATCTCCAAAGGCGCGCGCGACTACGCCAACCCGGTGTATCTGAAGAAGCTCATCGAGGCCGCCGTCAGCCTCAGCACCATCCCCATCGCCGTCCACCTGGACCACGGCGACAGCTTCGAGCTCTGCAAGCAGTGCATCGACGAAGGCTTCACCTCCGTCATGATCGACGCCTCCCACGAGCCGTTCGAGAAGAACGCCGAGATCACCCGCAAGGTCGTGGAATACGCCCACAAGCATAACTGCGTCGTGGAATCCGAGCTCGGCCACCTCGTCGGCGCCCAGTTCGACGACGGCGAAGAGGGCGGCGCGCACTCCACCAGCGGCCACTACACGAACCCCGAAGAAGCCGTGAAGTTCGTCAAGGAAACCGGCTGCGACTCCCTCGCCATCGCCATCGGCAACAGCCACGGCGCCTACAAGTTCAAGGGCGAGCAGCACCTCGACCTCGAACGCCTCAAGGCCATCAAGAAGGCCCTGAGCGACGCCGGCCTCGGCGACTACCCGCTCGTCCTGCACGGAGCCAGCTCGGTGCCCAAGGACCTCGCGCAGAAGATCAACAAGTATGGCGGCACGATGGGCGAAGACACCGCCGGTGTGCCCGAGGCCGACATCGAGGTCGCCCGCCGCGTGGGTTGCACCAAGGTCAACATCGACACCGACCTCCGCTTGGCCATGACCGCCGCGATCCGCGAAGTGCTCTGGACCAAGCCCAAGGAATTCGATCCGCGCAAGCTGCTCGGACCCGCCCGCAACGCCACCAAGGAACTGGTGCGCCACAAGATCAAGAACGTGCTCTGCTCCGCCGGCCACGCCTTCGACTGAGCCCGGGCCAAACGGTGTTTTCCGCCAGGCGCGAACCAGAAACGGTTCGCGCCTTTTTCTTTGGGTCTTCCGTGGGCCTGGACACGTTCGGTTGGCGATCGTCCTCACGCCACGGGCGCGAAGGATCGGATTCCTTGAGGGATCTTTGCGGTCTTCGGGACCGTGGCGTGAGGCTCCCCCCGTCCCGCTCCGGGCAAGAATAGGTTGGCGGTGCGGGCTCGAAACCGATGAGCATCCTCGCGGTTCGCACCCCGCCGCTCCGGGCGTTCCCCTGGTCAACGCCCGCTATGACAGATCCGTCCGCCCCGCTGAACGCCGACCGCCTGCTGCGCCTCCTGCTGGAGGGGTTGCTGGAGCGGATCACGTGGTCCTGCCAAGTCTTCGAGATTCCCGGTCCGGGGCCGGTGCGCCCGCTCCGCTCCGAGTTCTCCGCCTATGCGGAGATCGAGGGGCATCTGTTGCGGCTGCGTTCGCAGTGCGACCGCAGCCCGGCGGAGGAGCCCGGCGAGGGCGCGGTGGAATTCCGTTTCGTGGTGCAGGAGATCGACGGACTGCCGCCGCGCGACGAAGTGGCCACAGGCAGCGCCGCCATCCGCCTCTTCGGCGCGCTGCGCCATGTCCATGCCTGGGTGCTGGAGATGGAGGCGCGACGTCCTTTCCGCCCGGAAGCCAATCCGCTGGAGGGCACCTTCGACGCGTTCGTGGACCGGGTGAACCGCCACAGCCCGGCCCTGTGGCAGTGGCGGCTCCTGACGCACGAAGGGCCGGTCCGCGTCCTCGAACACCGCTACGAAACCCGCCTCGACGACGGTCTGCGCCTGACCCTGCACGAGTTCACGGACGCAGCGACGGGCAACGTCCGCTGCCATGCGCGGCTGGAGTGCCTCGATGCCGGAGACCGGCCGGTGCCCCTGTTCGATTCGCTCGAAGCCTCGGTGCTGGTCGCGCTGGTCAAACGCCACGCCTTGGCCGCGCGGAAGGCGCAGGGGTAGAGGCGAAAGGCTCCCGCCCTTGCTACTCGTTGGCCTCGCCCGACGGCGGCTGGATCGGTGTGGTCAGAGGGAGCGGTTTCCCAAAGTCCGGCGAGCCGTCTTCCTTCCAGGTGAACCGCTGCGCCCGGGCCGTGCGGTTGCGCCACTGGTTCTCGAACACGTCCTTGCCGTGATACACGATCCAGTCCTCCGTGCCGTCCGGCGACTTGAAGAAGCCGTTGTGTCCCACGGTGAAGACCTTTCCCTCCGGCGACAGGTCGCCGATGAAGACGGGCTCGGGCGACTTCTTCCAGTTCTTCGCGTCCAGCAGATCGCCGCCCGTGTGGGTCAACAGGCCGAGGCAATAGTTCGGCGTGGTGCCGCCGCTGCCGGAAAAGACCACGAAGAACCGGCCGTTCCGCTCCAACACTTCGGGGCCTTCGTTCACCTCCCAACCGTGCTTTTCCCAGGCGTGCTCCGGCTTGGAGATCTTCACGCGCGGTCCCACCAGCGTCCACGGGTCCGACATCTTCGCGATGTAGATGCACTGGGGGCCACGCTCGCTGACCTCGCGGCCGGACCACAGGAAGAACAGCTCGCCGTCGGACCGGCGGAAGAGCGTTCCGTCGATCGCGTAATGGTCGTCGCCGGGGACCGCCATCTTGCCGCGCTCGCGCCATTCGCCGAAGGGATCGTCCGTGGCCGACTCCAGGGCGAAGATGCGGCGGTTGGAATCCGAGCCGTCCTCGGTCGTGGCCGTGTAGTAGATGGCCCAGCGGTTGGTGCCGATGGCGTGGATCTCCGGGGCCCAGATGTCGCGGCTGTTCGGCCCCTTGTCCGGCGCGGTCCAGACCACGTGGACCGGCGCGCGGCCCAATCCGGCCAAGGTCTTCGCCGTCCGCAACTCCACCCGCCGCGTCGCCGTGGAGGTGAAGAGATACGAACCATCCGCCCGCACCACGATCCACGGATCGGCCCCGGAACGAACGATGGGATTGGTGAAGGTGGCGGCCGCCACGGGCAATGCGGCCCAACCGAGGCCGGCGAGAAGCGCGGCAGCCTTCAGCGGAGCGAGGAAGCGAAGCAGGTTTACAGGCATGTTCGGAAAAATCGGACCGGTCTTCTGGACGGACCCGGCCACGCCCATGTTCAGCCCCAATGCCGCCGGAGCAACCTCCGTCGCTGTGGCCCTAACGGGCCGCCGAGTGATTCGAATCCAACGATGGCGTCCTTTTGCTTGCCCCTTGTCCGGCGGGGTGGGGCAGTGCAGCTTGCGGGCCATGAATACCAAGACTGTCGGAGCGTTGATCGCGTTGTTGGCCGGGATGGTGCCCGCCGTAGCGGCGGAGTTGCCGAAGGTCCGGCTAGAACCGGTGGTGGACGGGCTGGTCTCGCCGATGGCGCTGGTGGAATTGCCGGAGGGCGTGCGGCTCACGGTGGAGCAGACGGGCCACATCCGCGCGCTGGGCGCCGACGGCAAGCTGCTGGTCGAGCCCGTGGCGGATCTGACCGCGAAGATGGTGAAGCTGAACCCGAGCTTCGACGAACGCGGGCTGCTCGACGTGGTGCCGCATCCCAAGTTCGAGGCGAACCGCAAGGTGTATCTCTATTACTCCGCGCCGAAGCGGGCCGAGACTCCGGCGGAGTGGGACCACACGAGCACGATCTCGGAATTCACCCTGCCGAAGGGTTCGCCGCTGAAGCTGGACCTGGCCTCGGAGAAGGTGCTCTTGCGCATCGACCAGCCGTTCTTCAACCACAACGGCGGCCGGATGGCGTTCGGGCCCGACGGGTTGCTCTACATCGGCATGGGCGACGGCGGCGGCGGGAACGATGTGGGCAAACGTCCGCCCGAGGGCAACGGCCAGAACCTGAAGACGCATCTCGGCAAGGTGCTGCGGATCGACGTGGACCAGGGTTCGCCCTACGCGGTGCCGACGGACAATCCCTTCGCCGACGGCAAGGACGGTTTGCCCGAGATCTTCGCCTATGGGTTCCGCAATCCGTGGGGCCTATCGTTTGATCGCGAAGGGAAGCGCGAGCTGTTCCTGGCGGACGTGGGTCAGAATCTCTTCGAGGAAGTGGACATCGTGGTGAAGGGCGGCAACTACGGCTGGAACCTGCGCGAGGGCTTCCAGGCGTTTGATCCGAAGCGGGCCAACGCGGTGCCGGAAACCGGAGCGACCAAGGGTGCGCGGGGCGAGCCGCTGATCGATCCGATCGTGGATTATCCGCATCGCGCCCAGCCATCGACGGCGGTGCAGGGGATCAGCATCACCGGCGGTCATGTGTATCGCGGGAAAGCGATCCCAAGCCTGGTGGGACGCTATGTCTTCGGCGATTGGGCGCGGAACCAGGGCATCGGCGACGGCCGGTTGCTGGTCGCAACACGGCCGGCCTCGGGCGCGAAATGGGACTTGGCGGAATTGCCGACGGACCGCGAGCCGGGCAAGCCGGGGAACTACATCACGGCCTTGAGCGAGGCGCGGGATGGCGAGTTGTATGTGCTGACTCACGACCGAGGCAATCCGACCGGCAAGGGCGGGCAGATTTGGAAGTTGGTTCCCGCGAATTAAGGCGAAACCAAATCCAAAGCGCGAGGCCGAGGGACCAACAGGATTCCCAGACGTGAAGCCCGTAAGTTCGGTCTTTGGCCTTCTGCACTCTGGTTGCTCTTCGGCCCTTTCCTCCGGGCGGGGGCTGCATTAGCGTCCGCGCGAATGGAATCCTCCGAAAGCCTTCCCGCTGAACCGGTCCGCCGGCATTGGTGGCAGGTCGTTGCTTTTGGCCGGAATCCGAGGGCGACGGTTGTGCGGGCGGTGGTGCTGGTGGTGGTGGGCATTCTCCTCATGGCCTTCTTCACGCTGGTGATGAAGCCGGTGCGGGTCAGCGGCATCAGCATGGAGCCCACTTACCACAACGGATCGTTCAATCTCATCAACCGAGCCGCCTACTGGTGGGCCGAGCCCCAGCGCGGCGATGTGGTGGCGTATGGCTTCACCGGCGAGCACGCGATGCTGCTCAAGCGCGTCATCGGCCTGCCGGGCGAGACGATCCAGCTGCGCGGGGGGCGGGTTTTCATCAACGGCGAGCTATTGGAGGAACCGTATCTGGTGCATCGGATGCGCTGGAACACCAAGCCGGTGGAACTGAAGGAGGACGAATACTACCTGATCGGCGACAACCGGGGAATGCCCCAGGAGAACCACGATTTCGGGCGCGGCACCCGGCGGAAGATCATCGGAAAGGCGCTATGGTAAAACGCATTGTGCAGGGGCTTTTGGCGGTCCTGATCGTGGCGGCGGGCGTTTGGCTTTGGCGGGTGTTTTTCCCGAGCGACGAGACGCAGATCCGCAAGGTGCTGCTGGAATTGGCCGACGCGGCCAGCGTGCAGGGCGGGGAGGGGAACATCGCGCGCTTGAGCCGCGTGAACCGCATCCTCGGCTGCCTGACTCCGGATGTGACGATCCGCTTCGCGCCCGAGGGAGGGCGGGGGATCGAATTGAATGGACGGGACGAGATCCAGGCCGCCGCCGTGGCCGCGCCGCAAGGCGGACGGTCGATTGCGGTGGAGTTCATCGACATCGACGTCACGCCGGTCGCTTCTGGCGCGGAGACGGCGGACGCGGTGCTGACGGCCAAGGTGCAGGTGACGGGCGAGCGGGATTTCGGCGTGCAGGCCTTGAAGGTGGGCTTGGCGAAGGACCAGGAATTCGGCTGGCGGCTGAAGCGGTTGGAAACCTTCCAACCTTTGAGCCGGGAATGACGCGCGGCTGATCGGAGCTTCCGCTCACATCAGGTTGATCGGGTCGATGTCGATGACGAGACGGATGTCGTCGGGCAGGGCGTTGGCGAGGGAGATTTCGTTCAACCGACGGCTCAGGCGGCTCATTTGGCCGGCGCGCAGCATGATCTGGAAACGGTGGTAGGTCTCGGCTTTGGCCAATGGAGCGGGGGCTGGGCCGTTGAGCTTGAGGTCGGGAAACTCGGCGGCCAAGGGGTCGAGCAGCTTGCGGAAGTGCTTCGCGGTGAACTCCACCTTCTCTTCGTTTCTCCCCCGGAACGTCAGCAACGCGACGCGCGCGAAGGGCGGATAACGGAGCTGCTCCCGGAATTCGATCTCCTGATCGTAGAAGCCGAGGAAGTCGTGGCGGCGGGCGTATTGGATGGCGGGGTGGAAGGGCGTGAACGCTTGGACCCAGACTTCGCCCTCGATGTCTCCACGGCCGGCGCGGCCGGCGACTTGGGTGAGCAACTGGAAGGTCCTTTCCCCCGCGCGGAAGTCGGGCACGTGCAGGCCGAGATCGGCGTGGATGATGCCGACGAGCGTGACGTTCGGGAAATGGAGCCCCTTCGCGATCATCTGAGTGCCGACGAGGATGTCGATCTTGCCGGTGCGGAAGTCGCCGAGCACGCGGCGGTAGTCCTCCTTGCGCTTGAGCGTGTCGGAGTCCATGCGGCTGATACGCGCGTGAGGAAAGACCTTGGCCAGGGTGGCTTCGACCTTCTCCGTGCCGAGCCCGGCGAAGCGGATGGCGGGATTGCGGCAGGAGGTTTCCGGGCAAACGGTCGGCGCGGGCGCGGCGTGGCCGCAGATGTGGCAGCGGAGCTGTTGGGCGGCGCGATGATAGGTGAGGGAGATGCTGCAATTGGGGCATTGGGCCAAGTAGCCGCATTGGGGGCATTGCAGGGAGGTGGCGAAGCCACGGCGATTGAGGAACAGCATGACCTGTTGCTTCTGCTCCAAGCGTTGCAGGATCGCTTCTTTGAGCTGGGGCGAGAGGACGGTCTGATCCTTTTGCTTCTTGGCCACCATGCGCATGTCCACCACGCGGACGATGGGCATCTTGGCATCATCGGCCCGGGTCGGCATTTCGAGGAGGCGGTATTTGCCCTTCTTGGCGTTGTGGAAACTCTCCATTGAAGGCGTGGCCGAACCAAGCACCACGACGGCCTTTTCCATCTGTCCCCGGACCACGGCGACATCGCGCGCGTGGTAGCGCGGAGATTCTTCCTGCTTGTAGGAACCTTCGTGCTCTTCATCCACGATGATGAGGCCCAAGGGATCGACCGGCGCAAAAACGGCGGAACGGGCTCCAATGACAATTTTCGCGCGGCCTTGGCGGATCTTGTGCCATTCGTCGTGGCGCTCTCCGGCGGACAGATGGCTGTGGAGCACGGCAACCGTGGTGCGGACGGGGCCAGAGCTGAATCGTGCCTTGAAGCGTTCAACGGTCTGCGGCGTGAGAGATATCTCCGGGACGAGCACAATGGCGCCTTTCCCAGAGGCCAAAACATGGGCAATCGCTTGGAGATAGACTTCTGTTTTGCCGGAACCGGTAACGCCGTGCAGCAGGAAGGCGGAAGGTTCGGTGCTCGAACTGGAAGCGTCGATGGTCTGGGAGATCGCGGCCAGTGCAGTGGACTGTTCGGGATTCAGCGACAGGGGCTGAGTGGGAATGATCGTTTCATTGGCATACGGGTCGCGGTCGATGGTGACGGGCGCGATTCGCACCAAACCTTTGTCCTCCATGCGGCGGAGAGTGTCCGCAGTTGTTGCCGCCGCCTTGGTGAACAGGGCGAGCGGCATTGGACCGCGTTGGGCCAGGAGGGCCAAGATCTCCTTCTGCCGTGGCGAACAGGGGCAGTTCGTTTCCGCCGAGTTGCTCGGAAACACATGCAACTGCTCCTTCCAGGCGGCGTTGGTGCCCCGAACCGCTTCTGGGAGCATCGCACTCAGAGCCGTCTCGGGAGCACAGCAATAATAGTCCGAGATCCAGCGGCTTAGGCGCAGGACCGGTTGGGTCAAAAGGGTTGTAGAGCCGACAATTTTTGAAACCAGTCGCAGATGGGAATGGGGAGAAGTTTCCAAAATCGCCGTGACACAGCCCGAGTGTTCCTTGGCACCAAAAGGCACTTTCACACGCGAACCGATGGTGATGGCGTGCTCCAGATTGGGTGGAACGCGGTAATCGAACTCTCGTCGGAGAGCCAATTCAAGGGACACACGGACAATCACGTTCGTGATTCAACTCAAAGACGTTTGAAAACAACAGATTTCACGGAAGATGCCGGTGGCGATTCAGTCCAGCGACGCTCTGAACCGGGTGGGATCGTGTTTTGTTGTCCAAACTTGGTTCGAACGATTTGCTTAAGGGGCAGAAATTGAGACCGATACGTATCGGGACCGTTGCAAGTGCGGCGGTTGGGTATTGCGATGAAACGAACGCCAAATTTCGTAAATTCACGTTTGACAGTCGTTCACGCTGTCAACTAACTATGCCCCTGCCTAATCGCCTGAACTGTTTGGTCCATAAACCAAGGGAAAACGCAGATATGAAACGAATTACTTCTTCAGTAGGCCTTGTGGCCTTGGGTGCCGCGAGTCTGCAGGCTGCCTACGCTCCTGGCTTGAGCCAGTTGGAAACCTCGAAGCCTTGGACGGTTTCCGCTGCGGTTCGTGGTTTCTACGACGACAATTATGCTACGGCCTCTTCTGCCAATGCTCAGGAGTCTTACGGCTTCGAGTTGGCGCCGAAGGTGGGGGTGAATTTGGCGTTAGATCAAACTTTGGTGCGGGCCTCCTATGGTTATTCCGGGAAGTATTTCGAGGATGATTCCCATTGGGATCACAGCCACAAGTTTGATGCTTCGGTTGATCATGCGTTCTCCGAGCGTTACAGTGTGAAGCTGTCTGAGACGTTTACGGTTGCTCAGGAGCCAGACATCTTTTTTGGTGCGGTTCCTATTCGCACGGAAGGTGACAACATTCATAACAAGGCTGGTGTGGAGTTTGATGGTGGGTTGACCCAGGTGCTTGGCTATCGTCTTTCCTACTTCAACGACATCTACGAATACGACGATCCGACTCGCTCTGTTCAACTGGACCGCATGGAGCATGATTTCATGGTGGCTCCGACATGGGTGTTGCAGGAGAACACAGTGTTGTTTGTTGGTGCGCGGTATCACATTGTGGATTTTGACAATGCTGTCCCGCTTGATCGCAGTAGCGAGTCCTACTATGGATTTGTTGGGCTGGATCATGAGGTTAATACCCAGCTTTCCGTGTCGGCTCGCTTCGGTTTCTACTACACTGACTACGACAACGGAGAGAACTCAACTGAGCCTTACGCGGACATCTCTGCTACATATACTTACGCTGAGTTGAGCTCTGTTCAAGTTGGTTTCCGTGTTGACCAGAATCAAACCGACGTAACCACCGCATTGGCGCAGAATTCAACCGGCGGCTATGTGGTCTGGAATCATCAATTGGCGGCCAAACTTGGTGCTAAAGTCACTGGCGCTTTGACTGGATCCGAATATACAGGACTTGGATCGGGGGGTGATGAGGATATCTTCGGAACTCTTAGTGCTGGTTTGACATACACGATCTCCCAGAATTTTTCTGCGGATGCTGGATATATTTACTCCAAGCTTGATTCTGATCTTCCAGGGCGTTCTTACACTCGTAATCGCATCTACGTTGGTGTAACGGCGACGTTCTGAACGCTGGTTTAACAATCTGGTAGTTTGGTTAGGAGGCTGGACACTTTCGTTTCAGCCTCCTAATTTTTTCCTATGGACCCAATCAAATCTCCGGACTCGAGCGAATCGAAGCTCCATTTCCTCGACTATTGGCGGATCATCCGGATTCGTAAGACGGTGATCATCATCGTGTTCCTGCTGGTGATGATTACAACCACTGCCATCACTCTGTTGATGCCGAAAACCTACTCCAGCTTTTCACGAATCTCTGTCGACAAAGACAAAGTTGATGTCGAGGGCTTGAATTTCGAAAGAGTAGCAGGCGGTTATGATCCATTCTTCCTACAGACGGAGTTTGAGAAAATCACATCCCAAGTTGTTTTGGACGAGGTTATTGCGCTCTTGGAGCTGCAGACAAAATGGAGCAAGCGTTATACGGATGGAGAGACGCTTAGGCTCGAGTTGATCCGCAAGTATCTGAAAAGTTCCTTACAGGTGAAGCTTTCCCGCAACACCAGTTTGATCGAAATCTGGGCCTACAGCGAAGACAAGGATGAAGCTGCGCAACTGGCCAACACCGTGGCTGAGGTTTACAAAAACTCACGCCTGAAGGCTCGATATGAGCTCAAAAAAACCGGCGTTGAAAGCCTCCAAACTAGGCTCTCCGAACGGGAGCTGGAATTGGCGGACAAGCAAGCGATCTTGAATCGAGTCCGCAGCACCAACGAGATCACATTTCTCGATGAAAACAGCTTCAACAATTTCACCTTGCTGCAAACCGCTGAGTTGCAACGCACCCAGGCGGAACAATCTTCAGCAGCGATCCAATACGAGCAGCTGAAACTCCAGCTGGACGAGATCAAAGCCCAGACTTTGGAGCAACTCAGGAACTCGATGGAGACCATTTCTCCTGATCCCACGTTGACCCGGTATGCCCAAGATTATGCCGTGCAGATGCAGGCGCTGACCGCGCTGAAGCAGAACAAGGCGGATGAACATCCCGATGTTGTAGAGCGTTCAGCGGTTGTAGATGAAATCCGCAAGCAATTGGATGACAAGATTGCAGGCATTATCCAAGGCTTGGAAGTCAAGGTGGCAGCGGCAAAAGCAGCTTTTGACCGGTTGTCTGAGCGGCTGGAACAACAGAAAGCGCAAAGCACATCGCTCAAAGAGAAGCTGGTCGTGTATTCATTGGCCAAAGACGATGTCGATGAAGCCAAGAGGATTATTTCTGCCCTTAAGCTCCGGGTTGAACAAGAGCAGATCGAAATGCAATTGCCTATGGAATCGGTGGTTACGGTTCACGACAAGGCGTTTCCTGACCTCAAGCCTGTTCGACCCAACATCTATCTGAATCTCGGCTTAGGCGTGGTGGTGGGCTTGGTCTTGGGCGTTGGTTTGGCCTTCTTCATCGAATATCTCGATACCAGCGTGAAGACGATCGACGATGTGGAGCGCGCTTTGCAGGCCCCGGTGCTGGCGGTTATTCCGCAGAATGTCGGAACCATTCTCTTTGAAGGCCCCGAAAGTCCTCATGCCGAGGCGTATCGTGTTTTGCGCACAAACATTTTGTTCGCACGGAAAGATCCGTCTTGGAACGCGGCCACGGTGGTTTCCGGCGGTGCCGGCGAAGGCAAGTCGACGACCTTGTTCAACTTGGCGACGATCTTTGCCCAGAACGGCAGCCGTGTGTTGGTGGTGGACTCCGACTTGCGGCGTCCCAGCATCCACAAGATCATCAATGTCTCGAACAACATTGGTTTGACCAATTACCTCCTGAAGCAGAACAGCTTGGAGGAGGTCATTCAGCGCACGACCTTGGCCACACTCGACGTGATGCCGTCCGGCAAGCTGCCCAGCAGTTCGATGGGCATTCTCAGCTCGCCGCAAATGAAGGGCTTGATCAGCGAGTTGAAGCGCCGCTACGACTTCGTGTTCTTCGACTCTCCGCCGATCATGGGCATCAGCGATGCCGCAGTTCTGGCCAGCGAGGTGGACATGGTGGTGCAGGTCATCCAGTATCGCCGTTATCCTCAGCCGATGACCATCCGCGCCAAGCAGATGATCCAGAAGGTCGGTGGAAATCTTCTCGGCGTCGTGTTGAACAACATCAACATGAGCCAGGACGAGAACTACTATTACTACAGCGGTTACTACTACGACTACTACTCCAAGCAGGACGACGACGATGAGGATTCGTCCAAGAAGAAGGCTGCGGAAAAGGCCGGTGTGCCCGCAAATGGCCGCTTGGAGATCAAAGGGAAATACTGAAGCCGATACCTCGATTCGTATGATCAAAAAGTTGGTTCAATTGACGTTCGCCGTGATGGGAATCGTGGTGGTCGGAACGGGCTGTTACACTGGCGGCAATCCCTATGGGACGACCAATGGCCAGTCGGCTGCCGGAGTGGTGGGCACCAATTCCACGCCATTGGCTCCGGACCAGATCCGCTTCAAACCGGGCGATACGATCAAGGTTGAGTTCAGCGACTCCGAGCTGACAACCATTGAGACCGAGGTCAAACACGACGGAACGATCTTTTTGGCGATCGCCGACAAGGCGTTCAAGGTGGAGGGCTTGACGGCTCGCGAAGTCGAAGAAGGGATTCGAGAGGTCTATGTGCCGAATCTCTACAAACGGATGAGTGTCACCGTCACCCCGGGAACACGCTTCTTCTATGTTGGAGGCGAGGTTAAACAGGAGAACCGGTTTCCTTATTCGGGAAAAATCACAGTTCTCAAAGCCATCCAGACGGCAGGCGGCTTTTCGACCTTTGCCAATCGGCGCAAAGTCCAGATCACCCGGGCGACGGGTGAGGTGATCACTGTCGATTGCGTGAAGCTTCTGAGAAACCCTGAACTGGACATCGAGATTCTTCCTGGGGATCAAATCACTGTGCCGGAAGGACTGCTTTGACCGGTGCTCACGCTAATCCGTGAAAACGCAAAGACGGCGGACCAAGAACTCTTGGTCCGCCCTTTTCCGTTTTCGATTGGGCGTTCCGGCGAATCGGACTTGGTCTTGGAGGTCTCCGGGGTTTGGGAAAACCACGCGCGAATCGTTCTGCTCAATGGAGGACCTGGATTGGAAGCCGTTGGAACCGCAAGCGTTAGGGTCAATGGCAAGCTGTTAGCGGCTCCAACTCCGCTGCGGCTCGGAGATTTGATCGAGGTCGGCAGCGCAAAGTTTCGGATCGGGATGCCGCATCGGCTGCAAACGGGAACGCGCCGCGCAGCCGCAGCTTTGGCCGCACTCATGGCAGCCGTGATACTGATCGAGTTGGGCCTGATGCTTTGGCTACGGCGTCAGTGACGGAAGTGGCGGAAACCGGTGAAGGCCATGGCCACCCCGCGTTCGTCGGCGGCGGAGATCACTTCGGTGTCGCGGACGGAGCCGCCCGGTTGAATCGCAGCGGTGGCGCCAGCTTCGGCGGCGGCGATCAAGCCATCGGGGAAGGGGAAGAAGGCGTCGCTGCACACCACGCTGCCTTGGAGGGAGAGTTTCGCTTCACCGGCTTTCCAAACCGCGATGCGGCTGGAGTCCACCCGGCTCATCTGGCCCGCACCGACGCCGATGGTCTGATTCTGGCCGGCATAGACGATGGCGTTGGACTTCACGTGCTTCACCACCCGCCAGCCGAAGAGCATGGCTTCGATCTCGGCGGGCGTCGGCTGCCGTTTGGTCACGATCTTGAGATCGGCGGCGGTGATGCGTCGGGTGTCGCGCTCTTGGAGAAGGAATGAGCCAGCGCCCACGCTGCGGAGATCAAATCCCGCAGTCGTCATCGGGAACGCCTTCAAGCGCAGCAGCCGGAGGTTTTTCTTTTTCTGCAGCAGGGCCAGCGCGTCCGGGGCGAAGTCCGGAGCGACGATTACTTCGCTGAAGATCTCGGCGATGGCTTCGGCGCAGGCCAGGTCGAGCGGTTGGTTCACCGCAATGATGCCGCCGAAGGGAGCTTGCTTGTCGGTCGCGAAGGCGCGAGCCCACGCTTCACGCAGATTGGTGCCACGACCGACGCCGCACGGGTTGGTGTGCTTGAGAATGGCCAACGTCGGAATCTCGCCGGCGAATTCACCGATCAACTGGGCGGCGGCCGTCAGATCCAAGATGTTGTTGTAGGAAAGTTCCTTGCCGTGCAGCTGTTCGAAGTGGCTGTGGAATTCGCCGAAGAGCGCGGCTTTCTGATGCGGGTTTTCACCGTAGCGCAGCGGCTGGGCCAAGGGCGCATGCAGGCGCAGCGTGGAGGGCAATTCACCGGCGATCCCAAAGCTCTTCTCCAGATGGGTGGCGATGGCGGAATCGTAGGCGGCGGTGCGGGCGTAAACCTTGGCGGCGAATTTGCGGCGTTGTTCCAAGGTGGTGTCGCCGCTCTGCTGGATGGCAGCCGCGACTTCCGCGTAGTCGGACGGATCGACGAGCACGGTCACGCTCTCGTGGTTCTTGGCCGCGCTGCGGAGCATGGACGGTCCGCCGATGTCGATGTTCTCGATGGCGTCGTGCAGGGAAACGCCGGGCTTCGCCACGGTCTGCTCGAAGGGATAGAGGTTCACCACCACGAGATCGATCGGCCGGATGCCGTGTTGGGCCACGGTGCCTTCGTGGGTGACGTTGCCGCGCAGGTAGAGCAGGCCGCCGTGGATCTTCGGATGCAGCGTCTTCACGCGGCCGTCGAGCATCTCGGGGAAACCCGTGTAGTCGCTGAGCTCGATGGTCTGGAGTCCGGCCTCACGGAGGGCTTTGGCCGTGCCGCCGGTCGAGATGAGTTCGACGCCGGCCGCGACCAGCACTTTGGCGAAATCGACGAGACCGGACTTGTCGGAGACCGAGAGGAGCGCGCGTTGAATCTTCGGCATAGGAACGGGGAAAATCCCTTGTCCGCTCGGGCTGCGTCAACGCGAAGTTCTTCACACGGTCATCACGGACGGGGGAATCAAGAAGGGGGACGACCATTTCCTCCTCTTCGTCCTCGTCTGGTTCCAGATATGGAGGAGGACGAGGACGAAGAGGGTCCGCCCACTTTGGCTATCCCTCTCCACTTGGTGCATCTGGGCCCACATGCGCCTCCATCTCAGCCACAAGCCGATCGATGGACCGGGGCGACGATCCCTCGAGCTTGTTGCCTAGAT
>CAMLMI010000070.1 GCA_946480965.1 uncultured Verrucomicrobiales bacterium
CGCCATTGGTCGTGCTGCCGATCGCCGCGACCCCGAGATGCCCGGACTCCGATCGGGTGAAAAGAAACCCGAGCAACGCCACGCCCAGCGCCAGGACTCCGCAAACAGCGAGAACAGGTTTCAACAAGCGCATGGAGTTCGTCCCTGAATGCCGCGATGCGTTTCTTGAACGAGTCAAGGTAGCTTACGATCTTACGCTCGTTGATCCTCGGCATCGGCGTGATCGCAGGGATACCTGTCATCGATCACGCCATCGAGGAACTGGCCGATAGAATCGCACACGCGTATGCAGAGCGTGCTGAGATCGTCGCGAACATGATTTGGAGCGTCCCAAATCTCCTCATGGTTCACATAGCTAACGGCACCGGTCCCGCCACCTATGTCGAGAACGACAAAATCACCGTTTGGCATCGCGCCCACGATAAGCCAACCCGCTCCGAAATACTCGGGCGTATCATCATGAAAGAGGCGAATCAGGCGCTCGGGCCAAAAGCTTGCGAAGCCGATTTCTACCGGTTCCTTGCCGGTCACCGAATGCATCGTGAAGTGTTCGACAATCGGCTCGGGCAGGTTCTGTCGCCTCAACCAATCGATGAAGTCGGCTGTTCCGGGGCCAAACTGCCCCTCCAGACCTTTTGGCAAACGCTTCAATGAAGCCTTGAACAACGGCGCATCAATTTTCATGCAATCAAAGAAAAGGAGTCTGACTCGTCCCGGGGGACAGAGTTGCGAACAGTCCATAGGCAATCCAAGGCACAATTCTCTTTCATCTGGAAAACCTTAATCCCCGCTTAATCTCCCAAGCCCCAAGCTGCGGTGGCCGGTGACAGCTCCGGAACGGTTCCGTAGGCTGGCCCCGCATCCGACCGCCGCCATGAGACTCCTGGTCGTCGAAGACGAGCCCCGCCTCTTGCGCAACCTCGCCAAGGCCCTGCGCGAGGAGGGTTATGCCGTGGACACGGCGGAGGACGGCGATGACGGGCTCTTCAAGGCCCAGACCTACGACTACGACGCCGTCGTCTTGGACGTGATGCTGCCCAAGCGCGATGGGTGGGAGATACTGGCCAAGGTCCGCGCGCAGAAGCAGACGCCCGTGCTCATGCTGACCGCCCGCGATGCCCACACCGACCGCGTCCGGGGCCTCGACACCGGAGCGGACGACTACCTGGTCAAACCCTTCGACCTCGCCGAGCTGTTGGCCCGTATCCGCGCGTTGATCCGCCGGTCCGCCGGTCAGGCCAAGCCGGATTTGGTGCTGGGCGACGTGGTGCTCGATACCCGGGCGAAGACCGTCCAGCGCGAGGGCCAGCCGGTGGCCTTGACCGCGCGGGAATACGCCATCCTCGAATACCTCGCGCTCCATCGCGGCGAAGTGGTCGCCCGCACCACGCTCTACGAGCATCTGTTCGACGAGAACGACGACACGCTGTCGAACCTGGTGGACGTGCATGTCTTCAGCCTCCGCAAGAAGCTGGGCCGCGACCTGATCGCCACGCGGCGCGGGCAGGGCTACTGCATCGAATGAAACGGGAACGCCCCATTCAAAAATCCTGCGAAGACCACGCTTTCCCGATGGTAGGGCGACGGCTCCCGCCGAGCCGCCTTGGGGCGAATGAACGATCCAATGCCGCTGCTCTGGCATCTCCCAGCGGTTCCGGAGTCGCCAGTGGAGAGTTTCAGTCGGCCGTGAATCCTCCGGCTCGGCCGGAGCCGTCGCCCTACCATCGCGCGCCATGATCTTCCCGCGCTCCATCCGTTGGCGGCTGCTGGCGTGGCTGGCGTTCCTGCTCGTGCTGCTGCTGGCGGGCTTCGGAGTCACCGCCTACCAGCTCCAGAAGAAAAGCCGTCTCCAGCAGATCGACGACGAGTTGGAGAAGCGCGTGGCGGCGTTGACCGCCGACGTCAGCGGCATCGTCCAGATGTCGCGCCGCTTCGAGGAGGGACCGGGCCGCATGTCCGAGGGAGGACCGCAGAGAGCGGAACCCGGGAACCGCCCTCCGCTCCGCGAACCGCCGCCAGATGGGGGCGGCGAGGGCTTCGGCGGCGGACCGCCCCGGGGCGGCTTCCGGAAGGATCTGCGCATCGACCTGCGCGGGCCGGGCCGACCGCCGTGGGACGATCCCGAGAGTCGTCCGCTGGAGCTGACCGCCCAGACGCTCGGCCTCTTCGACCAAGCGGACACGAACGCCTTCTACTTTGCGGCCTGGGGACGGAGCGGCCGCTTAATGAAGGCCTCGGCCAACGCCCCCGGCGACATCGCCTATCCGGCCGCGCCGCGCACCGAGCTCGGGTTGCGCGTGCAACAGCGCGGCGACTTCCGCGAGATGGCGCGCTTCACCGAGATCGGCGAATGCGTGCTGGCCGGGCGCAACATCGGGCCCGATCTCGCCGCGATGGACCGCTTCGCCGGATGGCTCGTCCTGGCGGGCGGAGCCGTGCTGGCCTTCGGCCTCGGCGGCGCGTGGTGGGTGGCCGCCGGGGCGTTGCGGCCGGTGGAGAACATCGGCGCCACGGCCAAGCGCATTTCCGAGGGCAACCTTTCCGAACGCATCGATCTCGAGGAAACCGAGGGCGAACTCGGCCGTCTCGCCGGAGTGCTGAACGCCACCTTCGCCCGATTGGAAACCGCCTTTGCCCAGCAGCGGCAGTTCACCGCCGACGCCTCGCACGAACTCCGCACGCCGCTCGCCATCCTGATCTCCGAGACCCAGACCGCGTTGGCCCGGCCGCGCTCCGCCGAGGACTACCGCGAGACGGTCGAAGCCTGCCTCGAAGCCGCGCAGCAGATGCGGCGTTTGACGGAGTCGCTGCTCCAGCTCGCGCGCTTCGACGCCGGGCAGGAACCGATGCAGCGCGAGCCCCTCGACCTGGCCGATCTCGCCCGCACCTGCGCCGACCGCATCCGCCCAATCGCCGTCGAACACGGTCTGAGTCTGACCTGCGAGCTCGCCGCCGCGCCGACCTCCGGAGATTCCGACCGGCTGGTGCAGGTGATCAACAACCTCCTGAGCAACGCCATCCACCACAACCGGCCGACCGGCACGATCCGCGTCGTCACCCGCACGGAAGGCATGCAGGCCGTTTTCGCCGTGGAAGACACGGGCCACGGCATCCCTGCGGAGGACCTGCCCCATCTGTTCAAACGCTTCTACCGTGCCGACAAGGCCCGCCGCCGCACCGAAGGCCGCAACGGCCTCGGCCTCGCCATCAGCCGTGCGATCGTCGAAGCCCACGGCGGCACGCTCACGGCGTCCAGTGAACCGGGGAAAGGAAGCATCTTCACGGCGCGTCTTCCGCAGGTGTGACCCACCCCGCCCGGGGAGAGGGCTTGCGCCAAGAGGGCAGAAAGTGGTGGAGGCGGCGGGAGTTGAACCCGCGTCCCTGACAAAATAACCAGCCGCGACTACATGCTTAGTCGAACAAGGGTTGTCGGCTTCTGGATGACGGTCCGACGCGAATCCAGTCGCTTAGCCAGCATGTCGAATCTCGGCGAACCATTACGCGCTGTCTCCGCGTCCGCCCAGCCTGCTAAAGGCGTTCGATTCCCCTAGCAGGCGTTGAGGATCGAACGTCACGGCACTTTAGGCCGCGAGAGCCAACTCTTCGTTAGCAGTTATGTTTTGGTCCGATTGTTAACGGGGCCAACGAACCGTCCCCGGCATGCCGCCTCTGGCGCATCCATCAGGTCGAAACCAGTGCGCCCCCACGAAGCAACGCAGGGACTATTGGTGCGAAGGAACCGCAGGTCAAGGGAGCGGACGTGAATCCGGGCCTGACTCCGCCTTCCCGCGCGGCTTCTTCTCCGGCTCGGACGGCGGGCGGTCGCGGTCGAAGGTCTTCTTCAGCAGGTCCACGCTGCCTTCGGCCAGTTCCTCGCCCACTTCGTAGAGGTCGCCGGTCTGGCGCTTGAGCAGGCGGATCTTCTCGTTGGCGAAGCGCGTGAGGGCGCGGGGCGCGACGACGAGGCCGGCGACGGAGGCGAGGCCGAGCAGGGGATTGAACTCCCGCATCCCGCGCATCTGCTTGAAGAGCTCGCGCATGGGCCGCTCGTCCGATTCCTTCACCAGCTGCAGGAGGTGCGTGGCGAAGAGGCAGCCGATGAGCGAGAGGCAGAAGACCACGTGGTAGCCCTGGATTTCCTGGCCCAGCAGGGAGCCGATGCGTTCGGGCAACACGCGCAGCAGCACGCCGCCCACGAGCGGGCCCGCCGCCGTCAGCAAACTGGTGAAGGCGAGGAAGACGGAGATGTAGTGCGCCTGGCTGCCGGAGGGCACGAGCTTGATCATGAGCGCGAACTGGCAGAGCTGGAACCCGGCGGTCATGAAGCCGACGATGAAGTAGTTCGCGTAGATGTGGAGGTAGCGGCCGGGGCCGGTGGAGATCCAGCAGCCGAGCGCCACCGTGGCCCAGAGGAAGGCGCAGGCCAGCATCACCGGCTTGTTGCCGAAGCGGTCCGTGAGCCCGCCCCAGCTCTTCAGCGAGACGATGCCGCCGAGGGACGCCAGCGTGGTCAGGACGGTCAGGTCGCCCATCGTCATCGGCAGCACCTTCAGGACATACATGCTGTAGAAGGGGGAGCCCAGGTTGAGGAAGAAGCCCCACGCTCCGACGAAGAGGAGGAGCCAGAGGTAGTTCCGGTTGCGGAAGACTTCCAGGTAGTCGGCCAGGGTGTCCTTGCGCGGGACGAAGGCCATGACCTGCGGGGGAAATTTCATCCGCAGCAGGAAGAACAACCCCGTCAACCGCGCGAGCGACGCGGCCGCGAAGATCGCGCCGAAGACCGCGAGCGAACTGGAGAAGCGTTCGGCGATCTGCCCCGCCGCCAGCACCACCAGCAGCGTCCAGAAGCCGTAGATCAGGTTCCTCGCGCCGAAGTAGCGCCCGCGGATGTGCAGCGGCACCAGTTCCGACATGGAGGCGGACCACGCGACGGCGCAGACGCTGTTGGCCATGGCGGAGATGAAGACGATCATCCCGAAGACCCAGTGCTTGTGCTCTCCGAGCATCGGCAGCAGCCAGACGAAGGCCCAGGGCAGCGCGTTGACCACGAAGCCCCAGACCATGATCCGGTGAAGCGACATCCTGCGCTGGAGCAGGAAGGTGATCGGTGTCTGGAGCGCGTTGCAGATGAAGGGAATCGCCGCCAGCAGGCCGATGGCGCTGGAGCTCCAGTTCAGCGCCTTGATGGCGAAGCCGACGGCGAACGGGAACTGCGTCAGCGTCAGGTTCAGCATCGGGACGCTGAAGCACGCCTCAACCGTGGCGTATTTCAGCGACAACAGCAGCTCGCGTTTGCGGAGAGGATTCATCGAACCGGGGGACGGCCGGCCAGCGGGCCGGACCAATTGGACGATGAAACCGGCGGTTGCCCCGGTCAAGGGAGGCGACATCGGCAGCTCCGGACGGCGCCCGTTTCCGCAACGTCTCCGTTTCGTCACCGAAATGTGACTCGCGCACCTTGATCGGGCGGCACTACCGTCGCCCCCGCCTATGGCCGCTCCGGTCCCCAAGACTACCGCCGCTCCGTTCTTCAACCGCGAACTCAGCTGGTTGGAGTTCAACCGCCGCGTGCTGGAGGAGGCGTTGAACCCGGCCACGCCGCTGCTGGAACGCGTCAAGTTCTTCACCATCGTCAGCTCGAACCTCGACGAGTTCTTCGAGGTCCGCGTCGCCGGGCTCAAGCAACAGATCGAGAGCCACGTGGTAGAGCGCACCGCCGACGGCCGCACCGCCTCGGAGACGCTCCGCGAGATCCGACAGCGCGTCCTGGCCATGCTCGATCTCCAATACGAGTGCTGGCGCAAGCAGCTCGTGCCGGCGCTCGCCAAGAACGGCATCCGCTTCCTCGGCATCGACGATCTCGACGCGGCCGACCGCGACTGGATCGACAACTATTACCGGAAGGAAGTCGCGCCGGTGCTCACGCCGCTCGGGATCGATCCGTCGCATCCCTTCCCGCAATTGATGAACAAGACGCTCAACGTCCTGGTTCAGATCGAGCTGATGACGGGCGAAGGCGGCCAGCGCCGTTTGGCCATCGTGCAGGTGCCGCGGTCGCTGCCGCGGTTGGTCCGGTTGCCGCGCGACGACGGCCGGATGGACTACGTGTTCCTCGCGAACATCGTCCGCAACTATCTGGGCGATCTTTTCCCCGGCACGCTGCTGCTCGGCGCTTGGAACTTCCGCGTCACCCGAAACAGCGAACTCTACATCGACGAGGAGGACGTCGCGAACCTGCTCAAGGCCGTCGAACAGGAGCTGCACAACCGCCGCAAGGGCGACGCCGTCCGGCTGGAGGTCGAGGTCGATTGCCCGGAGGAGATCCGCCACAGCCTCCTCGAATATCTCCAGCTCGGCGTTGAGGATCTTTACGTCATCGACGGTCCGATCAATCCCACGCGCTTGATGGCGATCTACGACGGCGACCATTCGCCGGAGCTGCGCGACGCGCCGTTCATCGCCCCGCTGGGCCGCGCCGTGCGCGACGAGACGGATCTGTTCGCCGCCGTGCGCCGCCGCGACATCCTGCTGCACCATCCCTACGAGAGCTTCGCCACCGTCGTCGATTTCCTGAAGCAGGCGGCGGCCGATCCCCACGTGCTGGCCATCAAGCAGACGCTCTACCGCACCTCGGGCGACATGCGCATCGTCGGTTCGCTCATGGAGGCGGTGAAGAACGGCAAGCAGGTCACGGCCGTCGTGGAACTGAAGGCGCGCTTCGACGAGGCGAACAACATCCGCTGGTCGCGCCAGCTCGAAGAGGCCGGCGTCCACGTGGTCTATGGCCTCGTCGGCTACAAGATCCACTCGAAGATGTGCCTCATCGTGCGGCGCGACGAGGACGGCATCCGTCGCTACGTCCACCTCGGCACCGGCAACTACAACCCCACCACCGCGCGCTTCTACACCGACGTCAGCCTGCTCACGTGCCGCCCCGACTACGGCGAAGACGCGGCCAATCTCTTCAACCTGCTCACCGGCATCTGCCAGTTCCAGGGCACGAAGAAGCTGCTCGTCGCGCCCTTCACCCTCCACTCCCGCATCAACGAGCTCATCGCCCGTGAGGCCGAGCACGCGCGCAAGGGCCTCCCCGCCCGCATCATCGCCAAGATGAACGCGCTGGTGGACCGCGAGACCATCGAGAGCCTCTACAAGGCTTCGCAGGCCGGCGTGAAGATCGACCTCATCGTGCGCGGCATCTGCTGCCTCCAGCCGGGCGTGCCGGGACTGAGCGAGAACATCCAGGTCCGCAGCATCGTGGATCGCTTCCTGGAACATTCGCGCTTGGTCTATTTCGAGAATGCCCTCCAGCCCGAGGTCTATGTGGGCAGCGCCGACTGGATGCCGCGCAACTTCTACAAGCGCATCGAGGTCGTCTTTCCCATCGAGGACGGCAACCTGATCGACCGCCTGAAGAACGAGATCCTGGACCTCCAGCTCGCCGACACCGCCAAGGCCCGCATCCTCCAGCCCGACGGCCGCTATGTCTTGGCCGCTCCCGCGAAAGGTTCGCCGGCCCGCCGCAGCCAAACGGAGTTCATCGAACTGGCCCTGGAGCGGACGAAACGCACCCCGGTCCTTGCCGGAAAACCGGCCAAGCGGGAGATGAAGGTGAAGCGGAAGCCGTGAAGTTCGGTTTCGCGCGGCAGGAGGGTGTGGACGAAACGCGAAATAAGAACCCCGGTTCCGACGAACCGGGGCATATTCTTTCCGCGGCCTCCGCGTGATCAGCGGCCAACGCCCAGCGGCTACGGATTCAGCTCCTTCAACCGGATGCAGGTGGCCGTGTGGCCGGGATCATTGAGCGAAGCGAACTTCGGGGCTTCCAGCTTGCAGGCGTCTTTCACGAAGGGGCAACGCGGATGGAAGGTGCAGCCGCTGGGGGGATTCAGCGGAGACGGCGGGTCACCGGGCAGGATGATGCGTTGGCGGGCGCGCTCCTTTTCCGGATCGGGCAGATGGACGGCGCTGACGAGGGCCTTGGTGTAGGGGTGCAGCGGGCGGTCGAAAACTTCGGCGGCTTCGCCCAGCTCCACGATGCGGCCGAGATACATCACGGCGATCCGGTCGGAGATGTGTTTCACCACCGACAGGTCGTGCGAGATGAAGATCAGCGTCAGCCCCAGCTCGCGGGAGAGCTTGTAGAGCAGGTTGATGATCTGGGCTTGGATGGAGACGTCGAGGGCCGAGACCGGTTCGTCGGCCACGATGAGCTTGGGCTCCACCGCGAGGGCGCGGGCGATGGCGATGCGCTGGCGTTGGCCGCCGGAGAATTCGTGCGGATACTTTTTGATGAAGCGCGGGGCGAGGCCGACCTTCTGCATCAGGCGGCTGACGGCTTCGGGCATGGCGGACTCGGCGATGGCTTTGTGGGTGCGGATCGCCTCGGCCAACGTGTCATAGACCGTCATGCGCGGGTTCAACGTCGCGTAGGGGTCCTGGAAGATCATCTGGAAGTCCGAGCGCGCGGCGCGCAGCGCGGTGCCTTCGAGGGCGGAGAGGTTTTTGCCGGCGAGGACGACGGTGCCTTCGGTCGGCGGAATGAGTTGGAGGATGGTGCGGCCAAGGGTGGACTTGCCGCAGCCGGATTCGCCGACGAGCCCGAGTATCTCGCCCTGGCGCAGGGAAAGGGTGACGCCATCCACGGCCTTCACCGTGCCGACGAGCTTCTTGAAGATGACGCCGCGCTCCACCGGGAAGTGGGTCTTGACGTTGGTGAGTTCGAGGAAGGCGCTCATGGGATCAACCGCGAGAAAACTGGACCGCAGAAGACGCGGAAAACGCAGAAGGCAAAGTCTTCTTTCTGCATGGTCTGCGGTTTCTGCGGTTCATAAAGAGGGATCACAGTTTCAGCTCGCCACTCGAAACCCTCGGGCAGGCGGTGCCGTGGCCAGGGGCCATTTCCGCGAGCGTCATCGGGGCGCGGCGGCAGGCGTCGAGGGCGTATTCGCAGCGGTTCTTGAAGGCACAGCCTTCGATGGGCTTGGAAACGTCCGGCGGCAGGCCGGGAATGGTGTAGAGCTCCGCGCCCTTGGCCTGGAGCGCCGGGCGGCTCTTCTGGAGCGCGCGGGTGTAGGGATGGCAGGGACGGTAGAAGATCTCGTCGGTCTTCGCCGTCTCCATGACCTTGCCGGCATACATGACCATCACGCGGTCGCAGAAGCCGGCGACGGTGCCGAGGTCGTGGCTGATGAAGATGACGGCCGTGCCGAGCTGGGCCTGCATGTCCTTGATCAGTTCCAGGATCTGGGCCTGCACGGTGACGTCGAGCGCGGTGGTCGGCTCGTCAGCGATGAGGAGGTCGGGCTTGGTGATGAGCGCCATGGCGATCATGACGCGCTGCCTCATGCCGCCGGAGAATTCATGCGGGTAGCTGCGGAGACGGGTTTCCGGCGCGGGGATGCCCACGCTCTTCATCATCTCCAAGGCTCGACGCCGGGCCTCGGCCTTGTCGCACATCTTGTGGATCAGGAGCGGTTCGACGAGCTGGTCCTCGACCCGCATGTAGGGGTTCAAGGAGGTCATCGGGTCCTGGAAGATCATCGAGATCCGGCGGCCGCGGATGGCGGCGAGCTGCTGCTTGGAGCAGCTCAGGAGATCAATGCCCTCGAAGCGAGCGGTGCCACCCTCGATGCGTCCCGGCGGCTGGGGGATGAGCCGCATCATGCTGTAGCAGGTGACGGACTTGCCGGAGCCGGATTCGCCGACGATGCCGAGGGTCTCGCCCTTCCCGATGGAGAAGGAGACGTCGTCCACCGCCCGCACCACGCCGTTGCGGGTGTGGAAGTAGGTCTTGAGGTTGTTGACTTCGAGGAGGGGCATGTCGCTTAGACCACGGATGGAGACGGAAGAGACCGGGGAATTGAACCGCAGAAAACGCCGAATACGCAGATGAAGCCGCGACCGGGAAATCCCTTCTGCGTCGTCGGCGTTTTCTGCGGTGGATTCATAGCGGGCTCAGTCCTTGGAAGCCTTGGGATCGAGGGCGTCGCGGAGGCCGTCGCCGAGGAAGTTGAGGCAGAAGAGCGTCACGGAGAGGAACGCACCGGGGATGATCAGCATCCACCAGAACTCCTCCATCACCTCCGCGCCGTCCTTGATCATCGAGCCCCACGAGCTCATCGGGGCCTGCACGCCGAGGCCGAGGAAGCTGAGGAACGCCTCCAGCAGCATGACCGCCGGGATGGTCAGCGTGGTATAGACCATCACCGGGCCGAGGACGTTGGGCAGCATGTGGCGAAGGATGATCCGGCGACGGGAAAGGCCGAGGGCGAAGGCGGCCTCGATGTATTCCATCTTCCGCAACGCCATCACCTGGCCCCGGACGATGCGGGCCATCGTCAACCATTCCACCGCGCCGATGGCGGCGAAGATCAGCCACAGCTCGCGCCCGAAATAGACCATCAAGAGGATGACGAAGACCGTGAAGGGCAGCGCCGCGAGGATCTCCACGAAGCGCATCATCACGTTGTCCAGCTTGCCGCCGACGAAGCCGGAGATCGACCCGTAGAGCACGCCGATGGTGAGGGAGACGAGCGTGGCGCAGAGGCCGACGGCGAGCGAGACGCGGCCGCCATACATGATGCGCGTGAGCTGGTCGCGGCCGAGCTTGTCCGTGCCGAACCAGTGTTCGGCGCTGGGCGGCTTGGCGTATTGGGCAAAGTCCTGCCCGTCGTAGGTGTAGGGGGAAAAAAAAGGGCCGACGACGCAGAAGAGCACCATCGCCGCCAGCACCAGCGTGCTGATGAAGGCCATCCGGTTCTTCTTCAACCGGTGCCAGGCGTCCTTCCAAAGGGACGTGCCCTGCTCCGCCTGTTCCAGCGGATCGACGAGAGGGGCGGAAGTGTCGGTGGCGGGCGGCATGTTACTGGAGCTTCAGCTTGGGATTGAGCCAGACGAGGACGAGATCGACCACGAGGTTCAGCACGACCAGCAGCGCGGCGAAGAAGAGCGCCGTGCCGATGACCATCGTGTGGTCGCGGTTGAAGACCGAGGTGACGAAGTGCCGGCCGATGCCCGGGATCTGGAAGATGGACTCGATGACGAACGACCCGGTCATGATGCCGGCGGCGGCGGGTCCGAGGAAGGAGACGACCGGCAGGAGTCCGCCGCGTAGCGCATGGCGCAGGACGACGCGGGCCTCGCTCGCGCCCTTGGCCCGGGCGGTGCGGATGTAGTCCTGGTGCATGACCTCCAGCATCCCGCCGCGCGTCATGCGGGAGACGTAGGCCGCGTAGGCAAAGCCCAGCGCGACGGCCGGAAGGATGTAGTCGCGGGCTTCAAACAGGCCGGAGGCGTTGAACCAGCGCAGGTTCAACGCGAAGACCAGCACGAGGATCGGTCCGGTCACGAAGGTAGGCAGGCAGATGCCGAGGACCGAGACGCTGGAGCAGAAATAGTCGAGCCAAGTATTGGGCTTCAGCGCGGCCATCACTCCGGCCGAGATGCCCAGCACGAGCGCGATGGCGAGAGACATCAGGCCCAGCCGCATGGAGACGGGGAAGGTCTCGAAGATCATCTCCTTCACCGTGCGGTTGGTGTATTTGAGCGAAGGGCCGAGGTCGCCCTGGCACAGGCGGACCATGTAATCCGTGTATTGCTGCCAGAGGGGCTTGTCCAAGCCGTAGTAGGACTCCAACTGCCGCTTGATCTCGGGAGCCACGACTTTTTCCGTGTCAAAGGGACCGCCGGGCACGCTGCGGACCATGAAGAACGTGACCGTGGCGACGACGAAGAGGACCGGGATGGTCTGGAGAAGGCGGACGGCGATGAATCGGAGCATGGCGGATCAGGCGGTCAGCGGGCGTTGGCTGCTCTGGCGTCGTTGGCCATGGGCCGGACAATGGGCGAGCCCCCGCCCGGCATCAAGTCGGCGTCACTCATTTGTATCAATCTGACAGGTTGGCGCTCCGGGACGGCCCATCCGTTCCGCGCGGAGCTCGGGACAGGATGCACGGGGTCGGGGATGGCCGGGAACCGGCTGGATTCAGGGAGGCGGCGGCGATTGACCGCTCCCGGCGAACGGGTCGCAGCCTGCCCGCGCGTCCGGACAGGCGGCCCGACTTTTCCACCTGTCGGTCCGGCCGTCAGTTTGCGCGTCCGTCCCCGGCCCCCGCGTCCTTGACCCGCCCGACCGGTTCGGGAAACTCGCCGCCTCATGGCATCCATTCCTGCTCAGTTCGCCGGCGTCACCGCCGTCACCAAGGCCAACGTCTATTTCGACGGCAAGGTCGTCAGCCACTCCATTCTGTTCCCCGACGGCTCCAAGAAGACCCTCGGCCTGATCTACCCCGGCAAGTTCCACTTCGGCACCGACAAGGCGGAGCTGATGGAGATCGTGGCCGGCAACTGCGCCGTGAAGCTCGACGGCCAGACCGAGGTGAAGACCTACGCCGCCGGCACCGCCTTCGAAGTCCCCGCCAAGTCCGGCTTCGACATCGAAGTCGCCTCCGGCATCGCCGAATACATCTGCTCGTTCATCGGATGAACGTTTTTGAGCTGACTATTCAGCCGAAATTCGTCCGTGAGTCGTTTGCGTTTCATGCCTTTCTAAACCATTGCGACAAATAAACGTTGGTCTCATCGCACTATGCCGGCCGCCGACGAGCACGTTCCACTGCCCCAACTGAGAGACGAAATAGTCGCGAAAGCTGTGCTCCCACGAATTGAATCTTGTGCATCTGAAATGGCATATCCGAAGTCGTTCCGGGGCGTAGTTCGGGTTCGAGGTCTGGATATGGAGATGTTTGGAGTTGCAGATGGTTTTTGGACTGTTCGGTTAATTGTGCGCCATACGGTTGATTCAATGCGGGATATTTTCCGAGTTCAGGCACTCGTTCCGAATCACCGAAAGACTGGTTTCTGCGGCTTTAAGCTGCGCGGTGAGATCAAGCGAAGTGGAGACAGTCTTGCGGTGGCCACATCTGGTTGGACCGGATTATACAACAACATTGGAAGTGATGACTGGGACTAAACAGGGCCAACAGAACTCGCAGAAATCCTAACCATGTTCCGCCCCTGCATTGATCTCCATGACGGCAAGGTGAAGCAGATCGTCGGCGGCTCGCTGACGGACAGCGGCGCCGGGCTGCGCACCAACTTCGTCTCCGAAAAGCCCGCTGCCTGGTATGCCGACCTCTACCGCCAGGACAACCTGCGCGGCGGCCACGTCATCCAGCTCGGCGCGGGCAACGAAGCCGAAGCCAAGGCCGCGCTGGCCGCGTTCCCCGGCGGACTCCACCTCGGCGGCGGCGTCAACGCGTCCAACGCCCGTGGCTGGCTCGACGCCGGTGCGTCCCACGTCATCGTCACCTCGTGGGTCTTCCGCGACGGACGGCTGGACGAGGAGCGGCTGGCCGAATTGGTGCGGATCGTCGGCAAGGAGCGGCTGGTCCTCGACCTGAGCTGCCGCCGCAAGGGCGACGCCTACTTCGTCGTCACCGACCGTTGGCAGAAGTTCACCACGCTGCGGATCGAGCCGAAGGTGCTCCAGAAGTTGGCCGCGAGCTGCGACGAGTTCCTCATCCACGCCGCCGATGTCGAAGGGCTCTGCGCGGGCGTGGACTTGGAGCTGGTGAAGATTCTTGGCGAATTCTGCCCCATCCCCGTGACCTACGCCGGCGGCGCGCGTTCGATCAGCGACCTGATCGAAGTCACGCGCGTCGGGCAGGGCCGCGTCGATCTGACGATCGGCTCGGCCCTCGACATCTTCGGCGGCAAAGGCGTGACCTACGCCGAGCTGGTGGCGTGGAACCGGCAGCAGGCGGGTTCCCACTCGGCCGGTTGATTCAAAGAGTCCGGTGAAGTTTTCAACGCGCTGGGCGCACGTTGACCACGGCCGGGCGACCGATGATGCCGGTGCGGCTCACCCCAGTGATGGCCACGTAGTCCGCCTTGGATCCGGCTTCGTCCGCGTGCCAGCGCGGGACATCGCCGGGCTGGATGCGGACGGCCCATTGGCCACCGATCCGGGCCTGCACCACCCACCAGCGCACGGCTTCGCCGCCGGTCGGTTTCCAGTCGAGATACGGGCGGCCCTCGCTGCGACCGAGCGCGACATCCGGGGTGCCGGGCACACCGCCGCCCAGCCATGGAGAAGCGGGCACCAGGGCCTGGGAGGTGAAGGCGCGGGTCTCCAGCAGGCTGGACAATCCCGGCTTCGACTCGACGGCGGTGGCGTTCCAGAAGACGACTCCGCCCGCGCCGCGCTGCTGCCGGACGGTGGCGACTTGGCGGACAATTTCCTCGGCGGTCAAAGCGCGGCGTTCGCTCTTGGGCGTGGTGCCCACGAGCGTGGCGTTCAAGCCGGGCCAGAGGTGGCGATTGCGGCCGTTCTGGTCCGACCACCAGTCGAGCAGCACCGGCAGGCTCTGCTGCTGGGCGGAGAGCGCCCAGTAGAGCTGCGGCGTGAAGTAGTCGGCCCAGCCGTTCTGCATCCATTTCCGCGCGTCGGCGTAGAGCTCGGCGTGGGCGTCGAAGCCTTCGATGCCCGGCGGATGTTTGGGCCGCCAGATGCCGAAGGGGGAGATGCCGAACTTCACCCAGGGTTTCTCGGCGTGGACTTCGCGGTTCAGGCGTTCGATGAAGCGGTCCACGTTGTTCCGCCGCCAGTCGTCGCGCGCGAGCTTGCCGCCGGCGCGCTGGTATTTCGCCCACGAGGCGTCGTCGGGGAACGGGATCTTTCGCCCGGACCGGTCGTTCACCGGATAGGGATAGAAGTAGTCGTCGATGTGGACGCCATCGATGTCGTAGCGACGCACCACGTCGCGGATGACGGCCACGCTGCGGTCCTGGATGAGCGGTTCGCCCGGGTCCATCCAGAGGTCGCTGCCGTAGGCCTTCACCAAGGCCGGATGGGTCTTGGCGATGTGCTGGGCGGGAAGGTCGGACTTCGCCGAGCTGTGGCGGGCGCGGTAGGGATTGAACCAAGCGTGGATCTCCAACCCGCGCCTACGCGCCTCGGTGACGGCGAAGGCCAAGGGATCATAGCCGGGCGACTGCCCCGCGCGGCCGGTGAGGTATTCGGACCAGGGTTCGAGCCTGGATTCGTAGAGCGCGTCGCCTCCGGGGCGGACCTGGAAGATGACGGCGTTGAGCCGGAGGGAGACGGCGAGATCGAAGAGCTGGCGGAGTTCCGCCTGCTGCTGGGAGGCGCTTTTGCCCTTCTCCGAAGGCCAGTCGATGTTCGCCACCGTGGCGATCCAGAAGGCGCGGAACTCGCGCGGGGGCGACGGAGGAACGGGCGTGGCCGCGTGCGATGGCAGCCGCAGCAACAAGCCGAGAGCCAGAACGACTAAGAGACGAATCCTCGGAGGCATGGCGCGGGCACAGTCGCAAACCGCGCGTTCGCTAGGCAAAGGATTCCGCTCCGTTTTCAGCCTGCGCCGCCCGCCGCTGCTTTCTTCGGTTCGCCCTTGAGCAAAGCCACGGCATAATCGCGGTTCATGCGGGCGATGAAGTCGAGGGAGATTTCCTTCGGGCAGACGGCTTCGCAGCTGCCGGTGACGGTGCAGCCGCCGAACCCTTCGGCGTCCATCTGGTCCACCATCGCCTTCACGCGCTTGTAGCGCTCGGGCTGGCCCTGCGGCATGAGGCCGAGGTGCGAGACCTTGGCGGCGACGAAGAGCATGGCGCTGGCGTTCTTGCACGCGGCCACGCAGGCACCGCAGCCGATGCACTGGGCGGCGTCCATCGCGAGGTCGGCGTTCTCCTTCGGCACCGGGATGCTGTTCGCGTCGGGCGCGGCGCCGGTGCGGACGCTGATGAAGCCGCCGGCGTGTTGGATGCGGTCGAAGGCTTTCCGGTCGCAAACCAGGTCCTTGATGATCGGGAACGGAGCGGCGCGCCACGGTTCAACCACGATCTCGTCGCCGTTGCTGAAGCTGCGCATGTAGGTCTGGCAGGTCGCCACGCCCTTGTGGGGGCCGTGCGGCTTGCCGTCGATGACCAACGAGCAGGTGCCGCAGATGCCTTCGCGGCAATCGTGGTCGAAGGCGATGGGTTCTTCGCCCTTGTTGGCCAGGTCCTCGTTCACCACGTCGAGCATCTCGAGGAACGACATGTTCTCGTTCAGCTCGGGCGAGGTGTAGGTCTTGAACTCGCCGGCGGAGGCCGCGTTCTTCTGCCGCCAGACTTTGAGGGTCACTTTCATGAGAGTTTCGATTTGCGATTCGCCAATTTCGATTTGCCGCCAGCGTCGGGCTTGGAAGAGCGCTGGGGCAGGCCGGTGTGGAAGCCCATTTCCCGTTTCTGGGAGGCGGTCGGCGGCTTCATCAGCTCGCGGATGGCGTCGAACACGGCCTTGAACTGCTGGTCATACTTGCTCTCCAGCGAAGCGAGTTTCTTGGCCAAGTCCGCGTGCGAGGACAGCAGCTGCCGGAGCTG
>CAMLMI010000071.1 GCA_946480965.1 uncultured Verrucomicrobiales bacterium
CAGCTCTCGTCCATCTACCACGACGTGGTGAAGGACCGGCTCTACACCGACGCCGCCAATTCCCCGCGCCGCCGCAGCACCCAGACCGCGCTGCACCGCATCGTCACCGGCCTCTGCCAGATGCTCAGCCCCATGCTGGCCTTCACCGCCGACGAAGCCTGGGAAGCGATTCCCGGCAAGCCGACCGCCAGCGTCCACGAGAGCGAATGGCAGCCCAGCGCCCCCGCCACCTCGGCCGAGACCAAGGCCGATTGGCAGACGCTCTTCCGCATCCGCGAACAGGTCTTGCCCGTGCTGGAGAAGCAGCGCCAGGCCAAAGTCATCGGCAAGGCATTGGAAGCCGTGGTCTATCTGAACCTGCCCGCCGAAGACCAAGCCGTCGCCCAGCGGTTGTCCGCCGAACTGACCGAAGTCCTGAACGTCTCCGCCCTCGTCCTCGGCGAACGTCCGGCCGGCGACACGTCCACCGACGCGATCATCGCCCGCCCCGGCCAGGAAACCGGCCGCGTGAAGTGCGAACGCTGCTGGCACTGGGAAAACGACGTCGGCCGAAACGCGGCGCATCCGACCTTGTGCGGACGCTGCACGGTGGCGGTGACGTTGAGCTGAAAGGGAAACTTCGGCGTTCGGCGTTCGGAGTTCAGCGTTCAAAGTTCGGAGTTTCCGGAAACGCTGAACGTTCAACGTCGAACTCTGAACGCCGAAATCTTCCCACGTGACGCCTCCGGTTCCCGGTTCCATGCTCCGCGCCGCTCATGGACATCCAGATCGCCGCCCTGTGTGACGCCGCCAACGACTATGGCGGCAAGCTCTGCGTCCTGGGCGCGTTCGACTCGCTCCTCACCGCGCAGTTCCCCGCCCTCCATCCCCAATGCGCCATCGCCCTGCGCATCGTCTTCGAGAAGATGGAGGAGGGCGCCCACAAGCTGCGCATCGCGCTGGTGGACGACGACGGCCACGCGGTCATGCCTTCCATCGAGCTGCCGATCAAGGTCGCGGTGCCGGCCGATGCCACCTTTCTCTCGCAGAACATCATCGTGAGCATCCAGCAGCTGAAGTTCGAGCGCGCGGGCACCTACTCCATCGACCTCGCGATCGACGGCCGCCACGAGAAGAGCATCCCCCTTTCTGTGCGCCTGTTCGTCCCGCCCCAACCGCCGACGCCATGACCTTCGCCCGCCTCGCCCCGGAACAGCAGCAGGCCGCCTCGATCCTCCAGCGCAGCTTGGAGCGCGGTCGGCTGGGCCATGCGTATCTCTTCACCGGCGCGGTGATGGAGCCGTTGGAGCAGGTCGCCACCGCGTTGGCCGCCACCTTGAACTGTCTCCAGCCCGTGCGGCACGACGCGGACGGACCGGCGGTCGATGCTTGCGGGCGTTGCTCGGTCTGCCGCCGCATCGCGGACGGAAATTTCCCCGACCTCACTTGGGTTCGCCCGGAATCGAAGACCCGGATCATCGCCGTGGACCAGATCCGCGAACTGATCCAAACGGTGAACCTCAAGGCCACCGAGGCGCGCTTCAAGATCGGGGTCATCGCCGGGGCCGACCGGATGCAGGCCTCGGCGGCGAACGCGTTCCTCAAGACGCTGGAAGAGCCGCCGGCGGGATCGGTCCTGCTGCTGCTTTCCACGGAGCCGCATCGCTTGCTGGAGACCATCGTGTCGCGCTGCCTGCGGCTGAACATCGGGGGTGAACGGCGCTTGGACCCGGCGGAGATCGCGTGGCTGGAGGACTTCGCGCGCAAGGCGCAGCAGGAGGGCGGCGGGCTCTTCGGGCGCTATCAGCTCCTGGAGACGCTGACGCTGCGCCTCGGCGAAATGAAGGAGCAGATCGAGGAACGGCTGACCGCCGCGTCGCCGCTCCAGCGTTTCGACGATGCGGACAAAGGGCTGCGGGAGAAGTGGGAGGAAGAACTGGCCGCCGCCATCGAGGCGGAATATCGCGGGCGTCGCGCGGAAATGCTCGGACTGCTCCAGCGTTGGCTGCGCGACGTGTGGGTCCACACGCTGCCCATGACCGACCGCGATCTCCAGGTGCCGCCTCTGGCCGAGGCCAGCGCGGCGGTCGCGAAGCGGCTCACGCCGCAGAAGGCGCTGGAGAATCTCCAGGCCATCGAGACGCTCCAGCGCACGCTGTTCACCAACGTGCAGGAGGCATTGGCCTGCGAAGTGGGCTTCCTGCGGCTGCGGCTGGCGTGAAGTGGAGCGCGGACGGTCACGTCCGCGAGGCCGCGCACCAAGCGGAAGAAGGTCCATCTTTGACGGTCGTCGTCTTCACCGAACGGTGTTCGTCCAGCACGGCGGATCGGTCCTGCCTTGGATTCGGGCTGGACTCGCGGACGTGACCGTCCGCGCTCCTTTTTTGACTGCATCGTTCCGGCTTAGGCCAGCGCGCTGTAGGCCCGGTCCCCCGACCGGGCGTCGTCCTCTGGCCCGTGGCGCTGCTTCTGCCAATGGAATCCCCTCGGCAACCACTTGGCCTCGCCGGGTTCGGGAACCCGGCCTACAAGGCAACTTGACCGTCCGCGCTCCGGATTCTTCCGCTACTTCTCGCTCCGGATCGTTTCCGGGCCGCAGACGGCTTCATTGACGGAGAAGGGTTGGAGGATGCCTTGGCCGAGCATGAATTGCCGGTAGATCAACCAATAGGCGAACGGGATCGGGATCTCCACCTGAGGCACGTGCTGGTAGGAACCGAATCCGCAGGAGCTGGGGTTGGGATCGATGATGCCGGTGTCGTCGTTGTCCAAGTGATAGACGCGCGGTCCGTGCCAGTGGGCGTCGGCGCAGTTGTCCGGATAGGCGAGGCGGAACTGGAGCATGGGGTAGTTCTTGCCGTTCAGGACGAGGCAGCGGACGGGCACGTAGGGGTTGAGCTGGTCGTCGAGGAGGATGGGCGGATTGGCCAGCCGCAGCAGGTCGGGGATGATGATGGTCTGGACCGCGGCGAGGAAGACGGAGTTCTGGTAGAGGCGATAGACCAGCGGGTTGTTGGAGAACGTCGCCACCGCGCCGAGGAAGGCCGAGGTGTTCGGGTCCATGCTGGCCAGGAGCATGATGGACAGGGCCGAGCCCGTGACCGGGTCGAGCGTGGCGCTGGTGCCGAGGCGCCAGAGATCGTTCACGCGGGGATACAGCGTGCGGGCCACGCCGGGCGCGAGGTGGTAGTAGTCGGTCGTTCCGAAGGGCGCGGAGAGCAGGCTCTGGAGCTGCCAGAAGTAGAAAGGACTCAACGGGGGATCGGGCAGGCAGTCCTTGAAATAGCCGCCACCGAAGGGCGAGGTGAAGGTGTCGTCGATGGGATCGAAATCCACCAGCGTGGCGCTCCGCTCCAGCGTCACCGCGGCGTCGGGCACGTAGGAGAACGGGAGCTTGAACGTGTCGCGCCGGCCCAGCTCCGGCGGGAAGAAGAAGGGGGCGGTCCGCGCCGGGGTGACGGTGTAGGTGGGCGAGGCTTCGCCGCCGTCGGACAGGGCGTAGCGGACGTAGCCGCCGACCTTCAGCACCGTTTCCGTGCCGGGGATGTAGAAGTAGCCGTTGCCGAACGGATCGGTCGTGGCGGAAGCCTTCTCGGCCCAGGCGTTGTTTTCCCAAACGGAGACGCGGTAGTTCGTGTCGGGCGTGGCGGAGAAGCGGAGCGCCTGGTTGGCCGGAGTGATCGGGCCGGCGGCGGCGGCGTTGAGGCGGACCTCGTCGAAGGAATAGCCGAGGCGGAGCGGGTTGAACCGGCCCAGGCCGGAGTCGAGATACGCCTCGGTGTGCTGCTGGTAGCGGGTCGTGCTGCCGGAGAGATCGGTGAAGCCATAGGCCCATTTGCCGTCGTAGGAGATGCCCAGCCGCCAAACATCGGTGCGGCCCGATCCGAGCGATCCCTTGAGCGCGGTGCCGGTGGCGAAGCCGTCGTCGCCGCTGCCGGTGAACTGGTGGAGATCGCGCGTGGCGCGGTCGAGGATCACGCCGGTGCCGTCGAACGGGTTCCAGGCGAGATGCGCGCCGGCCAGGAACTTGTCCGAGCTGAAGAGCAGGCGCTTGGACGAAGCCTCCACGCGACCGTCGCTGTCCATGTCGTAGAAGCCGTAGCACTGGAAGGAGCTTCCGCCCGCCGCCGGCCCGCCCACGTAGAGCCTCCGGCCGTCGAACCCGCCGAGCGTGATGCCGTCGAGCTCCGGCAGGGTGAAGGTCTCCGTCTCGCGCGTGCCGTCGGACTTGCCGGAGATGCGCCAGAAACGGTTGTCGAGGTCGAGCGTCGGCGTGGTGCCGGGATTGAGCACATCGGCGTAGCCGCCGAGATAGGTCGTGTAGGGGTGGGAGGTGCCGGGCTTGCGGACGGTGTCCACGAAGTAGCCGGCTTTCTTGAAGGGCTCGTTGTAGCCGTTCAGCGAAGTCAGCTTGCCGGAAAGCGTGAGGCTCAAGGTGTCGCGGTAGTAGGAGCGGAGATCGATCTTCCATTCCTCGCGCGGCAGAAGTTCGCCGTGGATCAGGGCCAGCAGATCACGGGCGCGGGTGCGCTTGGCGTCGTCGGTCAACGTGGCGTCGTTGAGCAGGCGTCGGCCGATGCTGCGGGCGAAGCCGGTGCCGTTGGTGGGCAGGGTCAGATTCGAGGAAATGCCGGAGAGAACCGTCACCAGTTCCTCCAGCCGTTCGACGGCGTTCGATCCGGCGGCGATGGCGCGCAATTGGTTCGTGAGCGCCCAGGTGGCGTGCTCGGTGGCGTTCTGCGGCGGTTTCCACTCGTAGCCCGGGAGCGTCAGGTAGTCGCCCTGGTAGGCGAGGGAGAGGCCCAGCTTGAGGCCATCGGGATCGTGGAGCTGGATGCGCGTCTGGCCGGGGAGAGGCTGCGGTATCCAGTAGAAGTTGATCGCCTCCGTGCCGTAGCTGGGCGAGCCGTCGTCGCGCAGCTCCACCTCCATGCCGGGCAAGCCGCCGAAGGCGAGGCCGACGCGCCGGTTGTTGAGCAGTTGGGCCAGGGCGTCGCCGGAACGCGCGTCGTCACGGGCGATGACCCCCACGGCCTCGATCATGGCGAGCGGGATGGCGTTGAACCGGTCGGTCACGATCTGGTCGGTCGGGAAGGCGTTGAACGGCGCGCGTTTCTTCAGCTCCGCCAGGCTGTTGCTCGGCAACGGCGTGGCGGGGATGGCGTTGAGCAGATGCTCCAGGAGGTCGCCGACCGGGCGGTCCAGCTCGGCCGCCGTGAGGGGCGTGACCGGGACGCTGGCGGTGTGGTCGCCCATGCGGCCGACGACGATGGTGGCGCGGAGGGAAGCGGCTGCTCCGAGAACGACGACCAGCAGCCCGGCGAACAAGGCGGACGTTTTCATGGCGCGGCGAAGGGAAGAGGGTGTGGGAACGACGCCAGTTTCTAGCGCAGCGCCCGTTTCGGAACAAGCCGCATGTCCGCGGCGCGGCACTGCGGGGCGAAATTAGCGGCCGGGTTCGGTTGACCGTGGCGCGCGCCGGAAGGCAGCATCCGCCCCCGACAACGCGGCGAGTGGCGCGAAGACGGCACCCGCACTACCGTCGCAAAAAAATCATGAAACAGTTCCTACCCCTCCTCACCGCTTGCCTCGCCCTCGTGGCGGTCGGCTGCAAGCCCGCCAAAACCCGCGTCCAGGTCGCCAACGAAGAGCAGATCCTCCTGCTCGGCAACGGCGGCGAACCCCAGGGGCTCGATCCCCACAAGGTCGAGGGCGTGATGGAACACCACGTCCTCATGGCGCTCTACGAGGGCCTGACCGGCGTCGATCCCAAGACGCTCAAGCCCACCCCCGGCCAGGCCGAGCGCTGGGAGATCTCGCCCGACAAGAAGACCTACACGTTCTTCATCCGCAAGGACGCCAACTGGTCCAACGGCGATCCCGTGACGGCCGACGACTTCGCCCAGTCCTTCGTCCGCATCCTCACCCCGTCCCTCGGCTCCCACTACGCCGAGATGCTCCACTGCATCAAGAACGCCAAGCCGTTCAACGCCGGCGAGCTGAAGGACCCCTCCCAGCTCGGCATCCGCGTGATCGACGCCAAGACGCTGGAGCTCACCCTGGAATGCCCCACGCCGTATCTCCTCAGCATGATGGGCCTGCACTACACCTGGTGGCCGGTCCACATGGCCACGATCAAGAAGTTCGGCGACCCCTACGCGCTGGACAACACCGCCTGGACCCGGCCGGAGAACTCCGTGGTCAACGGCCCCTTCGTCCTGACCGAATGGAAGCCGAACAACATCATCCGCGTCCGCCGCAACACCAATTATTGGGACAACGCCACGGTGAAGCTCAACGGCATCGACTTCTTCCCCATCGACAGCGCCGACAGCGAGGAGCGCTCCTTCCGCGCCGGCCAGCTCCACGCCACCGAGACCCTGCTGCCCACCAAGATCGCCGTTTACAAGAAGGAGAACCCCGGCGTCCTCCGCATCGATCCCTACCTGGCCAACTACTTCTACCGGCTCAACGTCACCGACCCCGTGCTGAAGGACAAACGCATCCGCCACGCCCTCAGCATGGCCCTCGACCGCCAGGCCATCGTGGATACCGTGACCCGTGGCGACCAGCGGCCCGCCTTTGCCCTCACCCCGCCCGACACGATGGGCTACACCTCCACGGCCCAGTTGAAGTTCGACGTCGAAGGGGCCAAGAAGCTCCTGGCCGAGGCCGGTTATCCGGACGGCAAGGGCCTTCCCCCCATTGAGATCCACTACAACACCCTGGAAACCCACAAGGCCGTGGCCGAAGCCGTGCAGCAGATGTGGCGCAAGAACCTCGGTGTCGAGGTCACGCTGCGGAACGAAGAGTGGAAAGTCTATATGGCCACCCAGAACCAGACCAACTACATGGTCAGCCGCGCCGGTTGGACGGGAGACTACGTCGATCCCAACACCTTCCTCAGCACCTTCCTCTCCTACGCCGGCAACAACCGCACCGGCTGGAACAATCCCGAGTATGACCGCCTCGTCGAAGCCGCCATGTGCATGGCCGACGAACAGGAACGCACCAAGACCCTCCAGGCGGCCGAAGCCATCCTGCTCGATGATCTTCCCCTCATCCCCATCTACTACTACACCCGCGTCCACCTCGTTAGCCCGGACGTGAAGGGCTGGTATCCCAACCTCCTCGACCAGCACCCCTACAAGTTCGTCTATCTGGAGGCGACCCCGGCGGCCAAATAACCGGTCCTCCATCCGTTCCCGAGCCGAGCGCGCCTCCCGTGGTCGCGCTCGTTGCTTTTGGCCCTGGAGACGAAGCATCGGGAACGCCTGACTCAGTTCAGGTGAGGCAGCAGCGACTGCGTTGGCGGTCCCTCCCTCTCCCCGGAACGGGCGGTTGAGGCGCGGCGTCTTTCCGCGTGCGTTTCGCCGGGGCGGTTCCTAACGTCCGGCGCTCTGGAATGAAGATGGATCTCGTTGTTCAAGGTGTCGGTGCCGGCGCCGAATCGGCCGCCCGTTTGGCGGAGCTTTCCGCGGCCGGATCGATCGATCCGCTGGGGCCCGCCGCTTGGCGTTTAGCAAATCCCGCCCAGACCGATGGCGTCGCCACGGCGGCGGCTTCCGCGCTTTCGTGCGACGCCGCGTTCGTCCCGGAGGACCGCCGCCTGGCCGACTTCCGCCTGCTGGTGATGGACATGGACTCCACCCTCATCACCATCGAGTGCATCGACGAGATCGCCGACATGGTGGGAGTGAAGCCGCAGGTCGCCGCGATCACCGCCTCGGCCATGCGCGGGGAAATTCCCTTCGCGGAAAGCCTGCGCCGGCGGGTCGGCCTGCTCGAAGGCTTGGAGGAATCCGCCCTCCAGCGCGTGTATGACGAGCGCCTGCGGCTCTCGCCCGGAGCCGAGACGCTGTTGGCCGAGACCCGCAAAGCCGGGATCAAGAGCCTGCTGGTCTCCGGCGGCTTCACCTTCTTCACCGGCCGGTTGCAGGAACGGCTCGGGCTGGACTTCACCCTGGCCAACACGCTGGAGATCGTCGGCGGCAAGCTGACCGGCCGCGTGCTCGGCGACATCGTCGATGCCACGGCCAAGGCCGATAAGGTGAAGGCCGTCTGCTCCGAGCTGGGCATCGCCACAGGACAGACGATCGTCATCGGCGACGGCGCGAACGATCTGGAGATGATGGCCGTGGCCGGCGTGAGCGTCGCCTACCGCGCCAAGCCTGTGGTGCAGGCCAAGGCGACCCATGCGCTGAACTTCTCCGGCCTCGACGGTGTCCTGAACCTTTTCCGCTGATCCCGCCATGTCGTCCCGCAAAGCCACCGAACCCGCCGCCGAAGACTCCGCCGAGCCCGAGCTGTTGCCCGGCGCGGGGCTCGGCGGACGCACCCACGGCATCGTCGCCGTGAGCGTGGCCAACGTCCGCCGCGAGCCAAAGCACTTCGCCGAACTGCTGACCCAGTTGCTGCTGGGCACGACGGTGAAGCTCGTGCAGTTCAAGGGCGGTTGGTTCGAGGCGACGTCGCCGGACGGCATGACCGGCTGGATCGAGCAGAAGGAGCTGGCGGCGGTGGACGACGCGGCCTTCGCCGCCTGGACCTCCGCGCCGCAGATCATCGTCACCGCTTTCCACGACTTCCTCTGGGAACAACCCGATCCCAAGTCGCTGCCCGTCTCGGACGTCGTCACCGGCGTGATCCTCAAGCGCGTGTCCAGCAGCGGCGGCTGGATCAAGACCGAGCTGCCCGACGGCCGCATCGGCCATCTCCAGCGGCACTCCGGCACGGAATACGCCACCTGGAAACGGACGCTGCGCGCCACTCCCGCCAACGTCGAACGCGTGGCCAAGTCGTTCCTCGGCCTGCCCTATCTTTGGGGCGGCACCTCGACGAAGGGCGTCGATTGCTCGGGCTTCACCCAGACGGTTTTCCGGCTGAACGGCATCGAACTGCCGCGCGACGCCTGGCAACAGGCCGCCAGTGCCGGACGCCTCGTCGATCCCGGCGCGAACTTCAAGGACCTGCAAAAGGGAGACCTGATCTTCTTCACCGGCCGCAGCAGCCGCACGCGCGCCGAGGGCATCACGCACGTGGGCATCTATCTGGAGAACCGCCTCTTCATCCACTCCGCCGGCCGCGTGCAGTTCAACAGCTTCGATCCCGCCTCGCCGCTCTACGCCGAGGACCGGTTGAAGAGCTTCCACAGCGCGCGAAGGGTGCTGTGAGGTGAGACGTGCCATGCGCCCGGAATCCACCGCCGAAGAACCGGGCCGTGACGTCGCACGACGGAACGAATCGCTTCTCTCGTGGCGCGGCCTGCTCCAAGTGCTGGTGCTGCTGGGAGCCTTGGCGACGCTGCTCGGTTTCGCGGGGAGCTTCGGCTGGCTCTTCGACCTGGCCGCGCACTTCCGGGTGCAATACCTCGTCGGCTTCGCGGTGCTCTTCGGGTTGGGCCTCCTCTTGAAACAACGCCGCCTCGCGTGGGCCTGCGCGGCGTTGGCCTTGGTCAACGCGGCCACACTGTGGCCCTTGGCGAGCGGCCCGACGGCGACGGTTTCGGCGAGCGCCGGTTCGTCGCGCTGGATGACCTTCAACGTCCACACCGCCAACACGAACAAGGCCGGGGTGTTGGCCGCGATCCGCGCGGCGGGTGCCGACGTGGTGGCGCTGCAGGAAGTGGACTCCGCGTGGATGCTGGCCCTGCTGGATCTGCGCACCGAATACCCCTACGCCGTGGCCGAGCCGCGCGAGGACAATTTCGGGATCTGCCTGTTGAGCCGTTGGCCGATTGCCGGATCGAACGTGTTCCACTGGGGCGCGGCCGAGGTGCCGAGCCTGGAAGTCCGGCTGCAAAGCCCGGCCGGAATCGTCACGGCCATCGCCACCCATCCCGTCCCGCCGGTGGGCCGGCACGCGGCGGCGGCGCGGGACGAACAACTGTCGCTCCTGGCCCGGCGCGTGCGCGAACTGTCGGGTCCGGTCGTGGTCTTGGGCGATTTGAACACCACACCGTGGGGCGCGTCGTTCCGACGGCTGGTGGCGGATTCCGGCCTGCGCGATTCCGCACGCGGCCAAGGTTGGCAGCCGACGTGGCCGTCCTTCCAACCGTTGCTCTTCATCCCGCTGGACCATGTGCTGGCGACGCCGGACATCGGTGTGGTCTCGCGCTCGGTAGGGGACGCCGCCGGATCGGACCATCGGCCGGTGGTGGTGGAGCTGGCGTGGTAGCCCTTCATCCTAATCTTAATCTTCATCTTAATCTCAATCGCGGCCCCCCGGAGGATGAAGATTAAGATCAGGATGAAGAGCGGGAGGAAGACACGGCCGGTTGCTTCTGCCCGCTAGCCAGAAGCCGTCCGACTCGCAATGATCCCAGCGTGCGTTTCGGTCCCCTTGAGCTGAAGTCCAACCTGTTTCTCTCGCCGCTGGCGGGCTACACCAACCTGCCCTTCCGCCTCGTCGTGCGTGAGATCGGCGGGCTCGACCTTGCCACCACCGACCTGGTCAACGCCCGCTCGCTCCTGGAGAAGAACAAGAAGGCCTTCAAGCTGATCGAGACCAACGCCCAGGACCGGCCCCTCGCCGTCCAGCTCTTCGGCTCCGTGCCCGAGGAGATGCGCGACGCGGCCGCGTTCCTCGAATCCATCGGCGTCAGCTCCGTGGACATCAACATGGGCTGCCCCGTCCGCAAGGTCTGCAAGGTCGGCGGCGGTTCCGCCATGATGACCGAGTTGGACCGCACCGCGGCCCTCGTGCGTGGCATGGTCGCCGCCGTGAAGATCCCCGTGACGGCCAAAATGCGCCTCGGCTGGGACGATGAAAATCTGACCGCGCCCGATCTGGTCCGCGCCCTGGAAGACGCCGGCGTGGCCGCCGTGTTCATTCACGGACGCACCCGCGAACAGGGTTTCAGCGGCACGGTGAATCTCACCGGCATCCGCAAGGTGGTGGAAGCGGCCCGGAACATCCCCGTCATCGGCAACGGCGACGTGACCACGCCCGACGCCGCCAAGAAGATGATCGACGAGACCGGTTGCCACGGCGTGGGCATCGGGCGCGGCGCGTTCTACGATCCCTGGATCTTCCGCCGCACCCACGAGTTCCTCGCTACCGGCGTCATGCCGCCCGAGCCGACCTTCGACGAACGCATCCGCATCATGCGCCGCCATCTCGACCTGATGGACGAGGTCTTCGGCGAAGAGCATGGCTGCCGGATGTTCCGCAAGATCGCGCCCTGGTATACGAAGCGGTTCGGTCCCGTGAGCGAGTTCAACAAGCGCGTGGTCCAGCTCAAGACCCGCGCCGAGTTCGAAGAAATTCTCGCCGGGTATCTCCGGTGGCGCGCGCAGTTCGTGGGCGACGACGGCGAACTGCTGCCCCGGTTCCGTCCGCCCCCGATGGTCGCCAGCTTCATGCAGGACGACCTGCCCGAATCCGCCCGCCGCGAGGCCATCCCCGTGCCCAAGGGGCCGGTGGAGGTGTGGTGAATGGACGGAGCCGGTTTTTGCGGCGTTGCCAAGCCGAGGACCGGGCGGCTAGGTTGACCGCCAGTGGGTGGTTGGCGCAGCGGTAGCGCAGCAGTTTTACACACTGTTGGTCGGGGGTTCGAATCCCTCACCACCCACCATTTCCCGCCCGTTCATCCCCCCGGTTTCGGCTCCCCCGAATGTGGGTCTGTCCGCTCCCGCACGAAACCGCTTCACTGATCTTGGCCGCACCGAAGGCCGGACCGGTTCCCAAATGACCGGCCCCGTGTTGTCCGCAGAGCCCTTGCCCCGACCCGCCATGCGCACGCCCAACCCACCGTCCTCCGTCCGCGCCTTCACCCTGATCGAGTTGCTGGTCGTCATCGCCATCATCGCGATCCTCGCCGCCATGCTCCTGCCCGCCCTGGCCGCCGCCAAGGGCCAGGCCCTGCGCACCCAGTGCCTCGGGAACAACAAGCAGCTCGCCCTCGCCTCGCACATGTATGCCCTGGACAACCAGGACTACATGCCCAGTCCCGGCTGGGGGAACACCCATGTCAACTGGCTCTACCAGCCCACCGGTGGCACCCCACCCAACATGCTGGCCGCCCCCTACAACGTCTCCCCGGAGCGCGCCTACGAGGGCGGGCAGATCTGGCCGTATCTGAAGAACCGGAAGGTCTATTGGTGCCCGACCGACAAGACCGACAGCTCCAATCCCTACTGGAGCATCCGGCTGAACAAACAATCCACCTACATCTTCAACGCGGTGGTGAACCGCTTCGGCGAACTGGGCCCCAAGACCTACAAGCTCTCCGCCTTCAACCCCGCTGCCTACTTCATCTGGGAGCCCGACGAGCCCAACTACTACAAGTTCTTCCCCGGCCTGAATTGCTACAACGACGCCAGCAGCTCCCCCTCGCAGGGCGAAGGCCTCGGCCAGCGCCATGGCAAGAAGGGCGGCATCCTCGTCGGTTTCAGCGGCCATGCCGTCAGCGTGCTCTACGAGGAGTTCAACCGCGAACGCCAGCGCCTCCCCGGCCTGCTCTACTGCGTGCCGGGAAGCCCGACCGGGCAGTGAAGCCGTCCGAGCCATCACTCTGGCTCAGAACCTTGATTTCTTTTCTTGGGCCCGTAACGACTCCGCCTTGAGTTCCAAGGAACGGAGAATGGCCATGCCTTCGCGGGTGATCTCGTCGTGAAGCCGAGTTTGTTCCCCATCGAAAGCCTCAACAGCATTTCTATCTTTTGTGTCCAGAGTGGGCCTACGGTCCCGCAAAGCGCCCGATGCCTCCATCAACCTCTTCATTCGGTCCGACGGCACCTGCGTCTGGATGGCAAGAAGGCGATCCTGCGCATCCAAACCTTTCAACCAGGCAATCTGTGCTTCCACGGCAGAGGCGGATTCGACATCGCTCGAGGCTGGAGAGACCGGAACCGGACCTGAGTTCGTCACCGGGATTGCGGCCAGTTCCCGCTGGAGCCGCAAGACCTCGCGCTCGGCCTTGAGGGTTTCCTCGGAGGTGGCGCGGCCTGCCGAGACCTGGGTCTGGGCGATCTTGAGCTGTTGTCGCGCCAGCTCGATCTCGCGCTCCAGCGTGGCGCGTTGGGCGGCGATATCGCCGGTCGGCGGGTTTGCCGTTGGTCGTCCTGCGGATTGGCTGGCTTTCAACGCCTGGAGCTTCAGTTCCTGCGCGCGGATCGTTCCGCGGATGCGCTCGTCGATCTGCTTGCGGATCGTATCGACGACGGCTTGGCGTTCGCGGACGTCGGGATGCTCCGGATGTTTGTTTTGAGAAAGCGAGACCAGAGCTTGCTTCTGGACCGCGTAGTCTTGGTTGAGCCGGTCCAGGATCAGGTCGGGGAAGATCATGCTGATGACGCTTTCGAGCTGCTCTAGCGGGATCTGCTTCAGTTCTTCCAGCTGTCGCTCGAGCAACACGATCTCCTGCCGCAGCCTCGCCGACTCGAGACCATCAACCGAGGATACCCCCGAGGTGTATTGAGAGTTCCTTTGGCCGAAGCGATCAGCAGCATCTTTCATAATCGACAGGCGTTTTTCGATTCCTGAAACAAACTCGGTGAGCGCCTTTCGATATGCGGAGAGGGTCGTCGCGTATTCGGTGTCTAGGGCCATTCTCCTTTGGGCGGCCTCCGGATTGTCGGCTAGCTTGGGAGGCTTTCCTAAACGTGTTTGTTGGGACTGCAAATCATCTGCCTTGCTCGCGAGCTGGCCGATCGTTGCAACAGAGTTGGAACTCCATCCAAGCGGCCAGTATTTGGGGCCGTTGAAAAGCGTTTTGAGGATGAGCTCTACATCTCGATCCGGCGTGGCCTTCAACCGCTCCAACCGGGCCGAGAGCATCCTTGTCTCGTTGCCGAGTTCGTCTATTGCCATGCTGGTTGATTGAGAGGCGGCTGAATCTTGGACTCCCATCCCCACCAGATTCTGCCGGCTCAGCTTCGCCAGCGTTTCGTCATCGGAATACTCCCGGACGACGCGCTGGAACTGGGCGACGGCGTCGTTGGTGCGGCCGAGCTTGCGGTAGCATTCGCCGAGGCGGAAGACGGCGGTGGCGGCGAGCTTCCGTTGGCCGTCGAGCTGGCGGACGACTTCCTCGTAGGCCTTCACGGCGGCGGCCAGATCGCGGTTCGCCTCCTCCTCGAAGAGCCCCTTCTGGAAGGTTTCGGTCAAAGGATCGGCGGCGTGGAGCCGGCCTGCGTGAACGAAGAGGCAGAAGATGAGGGCGAGGGCCGGAACGATACCGCCCGCCCGCGATGGTTGGAGCCAAAGGAAGAAGCCCCTCAACCCGGCCCTCTCCCCGTCGGACGGGGAGAGGGTGGCCGAAGGCCGGGTGAGGGGGCTGCGGCTGCTCAAGCGATCGGCTTTCCCTGAGCCTGTTTGAAAAGAAGAAGAAACCCGGAAGGCGGCGGGCGCTATGGAGTGCGCCGGCTCGACGGCGCTTTGGTGCGGCCGCAAAGGTCGGAGAAGCCTCACCAAAGCGGTGTCCAGCCACCGCGCTCCAAGGAGCCTTTCCCGTTTGGTCCTTCCATCTTCAAACAAGCTCTCAGTGGACATGGGTCGGATCGGATTCATGGCAAAGCCTCCTTGGCGTCTGCGGTGGTTTCTCATGGCGGGCAAAGCGTGGCGGGAACGGGCGGACGGGTTGTCAGGGAATTGTGAAATCGACGGGAGCTTTTGAACCGCAGAAGACGCGGAAAGCGCAGAAAGAGTTCCGAAGACAGACGCTCTCCTCGGAAGCTGTTGGTTCGACGATCGGAGGACGCCGACTCGCGGACGGGACCGTCCGCGCTCCGTTCCATTCAGCGTCGTCCGCGTGTTCTGCGGTTCACTTCGCTTCATCCGTGCCTCCTTCCAGTTCCAGCCGGTAGCCGACGCCGTGGACGGTCTTCAGGTGGCGCGGCGCTTCGGGATCGGGTTCGAGTTTGGCGCGCAGGCTCGCGATGTGGGTGTCCACCGTGCGGGTGGTGGGAAACGCGCCGACGCCCCAGACGACGTCGAGAAACCGCTCGCGGCTGACGGGCGCTGCGGGCGTCTCGGCCAGGAGACGGAGCATGGCGAATTCCTTGGCCGTAAGATGGACCGCGCGACCGGACACGCTGGCGGATTGGCGGACGAGATCGACCTCCGCCGGACCGAACCGCAGCCGCGTGGGTGCGGTGGTTTCGCGGCGGGAACGGCGGAGCAAGGCGCGGACTCGGGCCAACAGTTCATCGGTGCTGAAAGGCTTCACCAGATAGTCGTCGGCTCCGGCGTCGAGGCCGTTCACGCGGTCGTCCACCTGGCTCTTGGCGGTGAGCAGCAGGACGGGCGCGGCGAAGCCGACGCGACGCAGCTCGGCGCAGACGGCGAAGCCATCGAGGCGCGGCATCATCACGTCCAGCAGCACCAGATCGGGCCGCTCGGCCAAGGCGCGTTCCAGGCCCTTTTCGCCGTCGGCCGCGCTCAACACCCGGTAGCCGGCGGACGACAGACAATCCTCCAGCGCGGTGCGCATGGGGCGTTCGTCTTCGATGACGAGGACGCGGCTCATGGCTGGGGTGGACGAGTGTTCGACCTGCGGAAGCCGGTCGGTAAAAGAGGAAAAAGCCCCTCACCCCAGCCCTCTCCCCATCCGATGGGGAGAGGGTGGCCGAAGGCCGGGTGAGGGGCCGCGTGCCCAATCGCGGCATCGCAGTCTTCGTGGACAGGATGGAAGCCTGTCTTACCCGGAGCCATCCATCTCCGCGTTCCGTGTTCGCTGCGGTTCAACATTTGTCTCCCTCCGTTGCGGCGTTCGCCATCGGCAACGCCATGACCGCGCGGCAACCGCCGCCCGGCGCTTCCTCCAGCCACACCCGGCCGCCGTGCGCTTCGACGATGCTCCGCACCAGGCTCAGACCGATCCCAATGCCCTGCGTCTCGCGTCGAAGCTCGGAGCCGAGCCGGTAGAACTGGGCGAAGACCTTCTCCCTTTCATCCGCCGGGACGCCGGGGCCGTGGTCGGTGACGGAGAGGAAGACGGCCTTGGTGACGGAGGCCGGACCCACCCCTGATCCCTCCCAGGAGGGGATTCGGCGCAGCGACGATGCGCGTTCTGGGGCGCTTCGCGAGTTCCCCTCCTGGGAGGGGTCAGGGGTGGGTTGACCACTGAGTTCCACCGAGACTTCCGTTCCGGCGGGCGCGTGTTTGAGCGCGTTGTCGATCAGGTTGACCAAGGCCTGCTGGATCGCGCGGGCGTCGCAGTGGACGGAATTGCCGGGCAAGGATGCGCGATCCACGGCGCAGACCAGCCGAACGCCGTGCTGGGCCGCCACCGGTTCCAGCAACCGCACCGTCGTCTCGGTCAACG
>CAMLMI010000072.1 GCA_946480965.1 uncultured Verrucomicrobiales bacterium
GGCTGGAGGCGGTTTTTTACTCCTTCGGGGCGCCCCGCGGATGACCTTTGCATGGACACGCCGCGCGTCGGCCGGACATCCTGTCGGGCAAACAGACATTCCTGCATGAAAAAGTCCCTCCTGATCGGCATCGATTCCGGCACCCAGTCCACCAAGGCCCTCGTCGTGGACGCCCGCAACGGCAAGGTCCTCGGCTCCGCTTCCGCCGCCTACGACCTCATCCCGAACCTCCCGCCCGGAGCCAAGGAACAGCATCCGCAGGACTGGATCGACGCCACCAGCAAGGCCATCAAGGGCGCGCTCAAGGCCGCCAAGGCCAGCGGCTCCGACGTCGTCGCCATCGGCGTCAGCGGCCAGCAGCACGGCTTCGTCCCGCTCGACAAGGCCGGCCAGGTCATCCGCCCCGCCAAGCTCTGGTGCGACACGGCCACCGCCGATGAATGCGCCGAGATCACCGCCGCGCTGGGCGGGCCCAAGGCCACGATCAAGGCCCTCGGCAACTCCGTCGTTCCCGGCTTCACCGCCGGCAAGATCCTCTGGCTGAAAAAGCGTGAGCCGAAGAATTTCGCCAAGCTCGCCACCGTCCTCCTCCCGCACGACTACCTGAACTGGTGGCTCACCGGCCAGGCCTTCATGGAATACGGCGACGCTTCCGGCACCGCGCTCATGGACGTCCGCAAACGCCGTTGGTGCGAAGCCGCCGTCAAAGCCATCGACGCCGACCTCATGGGCAAGCTCCCCACGATTTCATCGAGCGAACAACCCGCCGGGTCTTTGCAGACGGCCACAGCAAAAGCCCTCGGTCTGTCTGCGGGCGTCCTCGTCAGCGCCGGCGGCGGCGACAACATGATGGGCGCCATCGGCACCGGAAACACCCGGCCCGGCTTCGTCACCGCCAGCTTCGGCACCAGCGGCACCATCTACGCCTGCGCCGACAAACCCGTCGTCGATCCCCAGGGCGAGATCGCCGCCTTCTGCGATTCCACCAACCGCTGGCTCCCGCTCCTCTGCACCATGAACGTCACCGTCGCCACCGAGATGGTCCGCAAGGATTTCGGCCTCGACCACGCCGCGTTCGAGAAAGCCGCCGCCAAGGCTCCCGCCGGCTCCGACGGGCTGGTCCTCCTCCCGTATCTCGAAGGCGAACGCACGCCCAACGTCCCCGACGGCACCGGCGTCTATCTCGGCGTCAATACCCGCACCTTCACCGCCTCCCACTTCGCCCGCGCCACGATGGAAGGTGTCACCCTCGGCATGAACTACGGCCTGCGTCGTCTGGCCGAACTCGGCGTGAAGGCCACCCAGATCCGCGCCACCGGCGGCGGAGCCAAGTCCAAGCTCTGGCGCCAGATCATGGCCGACATCTTCAACGCCGAAGTCGTCACCCTGAAGGTCAGCGAAGGTGCGGCCTACGGTGCGGCCCTCCAGGCCCTCTGGAGCTGGCGCCTGCATCAGGGCGACAAGGTCGCCATCGAAGACCTGACCGACACCTTCGTCACCTTGAACAAAGTCGAGACCGCCACCCCCAACGCGAAAGCCGTCGCCCGCTACGCCGAACTCCAAGCCCTCCAGGACGACACCTCCAAAGCCCTGCGCGGCGTGTTCGGGAAGCATCGGAAGATGGTGGCGAAAGGGTGAATCGAATTGAGGATTGTCTTCGATCCGAAGTCCTTTGTGAGGGCGCCGTTTCGAGCGTGCCCTTCATGTGGGCGAACGGATTCATTCGGCGTCCTCGCAGTAAACAGCAACAGCTACTTGCTGAAGTGCCCTGTCTGTGGCGATGCAGAAATGATTCCGCTGCCATGTTTGAAAAAGCGAATCATCTACATCGATCAGTTTGCGCTGAGCGAGATGTTGAAAGAGACCGGAGAGTCCGACAGCTCGGCAAACAGGAAAGGCAATCCCTTTTACTCAGTCCTGTTTCGCCTGTTGGAAAGGCTCGGGAAACTCATGTTGATCGCCTGCCCTTGGTCGCCTCTCCATCAAATCGAATCCAAGGGGATTGAACAATTCTCGGAGGGTGGAGAAGACCTTGCCGGCTTTGGCCAACGGTTTGAGAAACACAGACATCTTTTTCAGCACCTATCATTCGGCACCAAGTTTCTTCCCCATTCGGTTATCCGACAAAGTCAGGTTTTGAGAGCGTTGGACGCTTGGTTATCAAACGGAAAAGGTAGTCCGACGACCGTCGATCAGTCCGAGGCCATCTCCGGAGCAGTTAATGCTTGGCTCGCTCACATCTATCCTTCGCTTGATGGGAAACTTCTTGCTGAAGAGGTGAAGGTTATCAGCGAAACCAAGACCAATCTTAAAAGTGGGCTTGGAAGCGTGATCGCCCGTTGGCGCTCCGAGGCTGGAAAAGGTTTCAAGGACTGGTTCGGGGAAGAAGTTGCTGGCAATGCACGGTCGCTGCATTCGGTGCTTCGCCAGAGACTGCAAGATGTCGGCTACTCAGGTGACCAAGCGGAGGCCAAAGCGGTGGAGTTTCTGCAAACTAGCCACTTCGCCGATTGTCCCACAGTCAGGATAGGAGCAGCTCTCTGGGCAGGGCTGGCTCACCGTTTAACGAAAGGCGGTGGAAGGGAATGGAGCGAAAGTTTTGGAAACGACGTCGCTTTCTTGTCCGCGTATTTGCCATACTGCGACGCAATGTTCGTCGAGAACACCTGTGCCGATTTGTTGCGAACCAATCCGGTTAAAGCCGTCGTTCCAGAGAGTAGCCGAATCTTCTCAATGAAGAGCAAAGACGAATTCCTGAGCTTCCTGGAGCAGATCGAGAATGATGCTGCGCCAGCTCATCTTTGCAGAGTTCGTGAGGTGTATGGCGACGGTTGGGTTTGATCGCTCTTTTGGCCTCTTTCTGCCAAATCGCCCGCGAAGGCCGCAACCCCGTTCGGGGTTGAAGTCCGTTTCCTGCCTCCACCCCAGGTAGGCGCATCCGCGCCAACCTGGGGCTACTGGCCCGGCAATCCCGTTGGGATTGGCCGGATCGTCCGGCCCACGGCCGAACGGAAAGCCACGGCGGCGCGGCAACGCCGCCCCACCCTCTCACCGATGGGGCTCATCTGCCGCTCAGCCCTGATCCCCGCCGCCAGCGGCGGCGAATGCTACTGCGGCCTCGGAGCGCGGGTCTGTGACCCGCAGCGCTACCGGACTTGGTTCGGCATTGAAACTGCCGACGGCTCCATGACTTCGTTGGTGCTGCGGCTCACAGAGCCGCGCTCCAGTTCACCTCCGTCCCAACCGCAACGCGGTTGCGCCCCTCGTTCGTCCGAACCGCCTGCCAAGGCTGCAACCCCATCCGGGGTTGAACTCCGTTTCCCGCCTCACCCAAGGTAGGCGCGCCCGCGCCAACCTTGGGCTACCAGCCGCAATCCCGTCGGGATTGCCCGGAGCGCCGGCCTCCTGCCCGCCAAGGCCGCAAGCTCAGGTGGAGCCGTAAGTTCAGGAAGAGGTGGCGATGGGGGAGGGGGATCTGGGTTCAGGTGGTGAGAAGGAACAGGATTTTGGGGAGGTCGGACAGGAGTTTCATGTTGAGGCTGCTGGCCGCTCGGCTTTCCCCCGTGACACGTCGGGGCGGCGTGGCATTTTCCGCGCGTGCTCACCGCCGAAGCCATTGCCTTGCTCGAAAGTTTCCGCGCCGGAACCGTGCCCATAGACAAGGTGCTCCAGGCGTTCCAGGCCGCGCCTTTGGTCGATCTCGGGTTCGCCCAGGTGGACACGCACCGCTCGCTGCGGAAGGGCTTTCCCGAGGTGATCTTCGGCGCGGGCAAGACGCCCGTGCAGTGCGTCGAGATCGCCCGCCGCATCTTGGAGCGCGACACATGCGTGCTGATCACCCGGATCACGTCCGAACACGCCGCCGTGTTCCGCCAGGCCTTTCCCGACGCGGTCCACCATGAAGCCGCGCGTTGTCTCACCGTCGAGCGGCCCGCCCTGCTGAAGCGCGCCGGCACCGTCGCCATCGTCTGCGCCGGCACCAGCGACCTGCCCGTGGCCGAGGAAGCCGCCGTGACCGCCGCCGTCATGGGCAACACCGTCGAACGTCTCTACGACGTGGGCGTGGCCGGGCTGCACCGCTTGCTGGCCAAGCTGGACCGCATCCAGTCCGCCAACGTCGTCATCGCCGTGGCTGGAATGGAGGCCGCGCTGCCCAGCGTCTTGGCCGGGCTGATCCGCCGTCCGCTCATCGGCGTGCCGACCAGCGTCGGCTACGGCACCAGCTTCGGCGGCGTGGCGGCCCTGCTTTCCATGCTCAATACGTGCAGCAGCGGCGTGACCGTGGTGAACATCGACAACGGCTTCGGCGCGGGCTACGCCGCCAGCCAGATCAACGCCCTCGCTTCCTCGCAATGAACACCCTCTATCTCGACATCTTCAGCGGCATCAGCGGCGACATGTTCCTCGGCGCGGCGCTCGATCTCGGCGTCGATTTCCCCCGGCTGGAAGCCGAACTCGGCAAGCTGGGCCTCGACGGCTACCACCTTCACCAGAAGCGCGGGGAAAAGTCGGGCATCTCCGGCGTGAAGTTCGACGTGCACCTGGAACACGACGGGCATTCGCACGGCGATCACGGGCACCACCACCACGGCCACGAAGAGGCTGACCACTCCCACAGCCACGCGGAACCGGCCGCCCAGCCCATAGGCTTCAAGAAAGCGCAGGCCCATTCGCACGAGCACGGACATTCCCACAGCCACACGCACGAGGGAGGACACACGCACAGCCATTCCCACTCTCATGACCATGACCATGACCATGACCATGACCATGACCATGACTGCGGGCACGATCACGGTCACAGCCACGACGATCATGCCCACGACCACGGTCATCACCACGAGGACGACCACCATCACCACGGACGGAACTTCGCGGACATCCGCGCGATGATCCAAGGCAGCACGCTGTCGCCGTGGGTGAAGGAGAAGGCCGTCGCCGTCTTCCATCGCGTGGCCTTGGCGGAGGGCAAGGTCCACGGCAAGCCGCCGGAAGAGGTCCACTTCCACGAGGTCGGCGCGGTGGATTCCATCGTGGACATCGTGGGTGCCTGCATCGCGCTGGAACTGCTGGGCAAACCCCGCGTCCTCGCCGCTCCCGTGGTCGAAGGCACCGGCTGGGTGAACTGCGCCCACGGACGGTTCCCCGTGCCGACCACCGCCACGCTGGAGATCCTCGGCGCGCGCGGCATCGCTCTGACGCAATGCGAGGAGCCTCACGAACTGGTCACGCCCACGGGCGCGGCGTTGCTGGCGGAGTTCGTCGAACACTTCGGCCCTATGACCGGCCTCGTCGCCCGCCAGATCGGCTACGGCCTCGGAACGCGCGACAACAAGACCCGGCCCAATGTCCTGCGCGCCGTGCTCGGGGAGACAACCAGCAACCCACAACCCACAACCCACGTCCAAAGCCTCGACTGGGAAACCGACCGCGTCGCCGTGTTGGAGACGAACATCGACGACCAGAACCCCGAGCTGCTGGCCCATGCCGCCGAACGGCTGTTGGCCGTCGGGGCGCTCGATGTCTTCCAGGTTCCCGTGCAGATGAAGAAAGGCCGCGCCGGTGTCCTGCTCACCGTTCTATGCGCCGAAGCCGAAGCCGACCGGTTCACCGAGCAGGTGCTGCGCGAGACGAGCGCCTTCGGCGTCCGCCGCAGCGTCACGGAACGCCGCAAACTGCGCCGCGAGTTCCGCGAAGTGGCGACCGAGTTCGGTCCCGTGACCGTGAAGCTCGGCCTGCTCAACGGCCAAGTGCTTCACGTCGCCCCGGAGTTCGAGTCTTGCCGGAAGCTCGCGGAGGCCAAGGGTATCGCCACTCAGGCGGTCTTCTCGGCGGCCAGCGCGGCGGCTTGTCCCTAAAGCGCGGGCGATCTTCTTTTGGTCACGCAAGCGCCGACCAATGCGACGCTTGCAGCTCCTGCGGGCGATGATCGGCTCGGCGGAGGCTTGGCCGCATATTCGGGCTTCAATCAATCCCGGGTTCCGCCGATGAAGAGAGACGCGTTGGTCGGGTGATGCCGCCGGGCAAGATTGGGCCGGTAGGGCGGCAAAATTCTCCGGGCAGGCAGGGGTTGCCGGGTTTGGGACGGGGTGAAAGGGGCGGAAACCCGGGAAATGGGCCGAAAATGCCGCATGGCATCGGCGCTGCTTGGTGGAAGGGGAATGAACGTCAGTCTCTTCCAAGCCGCCGCCGCGATGAACGCGAACAGCCGCTGGCAGGAGGTCATAGCCGAGAACCTCGCGTCCGCGTCGGTGCCCGGCTATCGCCACCAGGAGGTTTCGTTCCAGGCGGTGGCGACGGACCGCTCGAAGACCTCGGAGAACGGCTCGGCCCTGGCGGCGATGTCCGCCCCGAAGGCCGTCACTTCCGTCAGCTTCGCCCAGGGCGCGATCCGGCCCACCGGCAGCCCGACGGATGTCGCCATCGAGGGCAACGGGTTCTTCGAGGTGATGCGGGACGACGGTTCGACGGCCTACACGCGGGACGGGGAGTTCCGGTTCGACACCGAGGGCAACCTGGTGACGAAGCAGGGCTATCAGGTGATGGGCGAAAACGGGCCGATCACGAAGGACCCGAACAATCCCGGGCCGTTCAGCATTTCCAACAACCGCGACATCAGCCAGGGGCTCGACGTGAAGGGCAAGATCAAGGTCGTCGAATTCGCCGATCCGTCGAAGCTCGAACCGGCGGGCGACGGCAGTTTCCTGGCCGGAACCGGCGCGGAGCCCGGGGATTCCCGCTCCACCGTCCGTCAGGGCTACCTCGAGGGTTCGAACACCTCGGTCGTGAACCAGATGGCGGAGATGATCCAGGCCATGCGGTCCTTCGAGGCCAACCAGAAGGTGATCCGCATCAGCGACGAGCGCATGTCCCGCGCCATCACCCAGCTTTCGCCCACCCAGTAGTCCCGAAAGGTCCCCATGATCCGCGCCCTCTACACCTCCGCTTCCGGGATGCAGTCCCAGCAGACGAACCTGGACGTGATCTCGAACAACCTGGCGAACGTGAACACGACCGGGTTCAAGAAGAACAAGATCGAGTTCCAGGATCTCCTCTACCAGACCGAGCAGGCCGCCGGGGCGGAGCAGGGGAACAACACGCAGCTCGCCACCGGCGTCGAGGTCGGCCACGGCTCCCGCATCGCGGGCACGGGCCGCATCTTCACGGCCGGCGACCTGAGCAAGACTGGCGAGGATCTGGACGTGGCGATCGACGGCGAGGGTTTCTTCGAGGTGCAGCTGCCCGACGGCACCTCGGCCTACACCCGCGACGGCGCGTTCAAGATGAACGCCAACGGCGAGTTCGTGAACAACCAGGGCCTGAAGTATGTGGGCTTCGGCGCGGTGCCCGCCGGGACCAAGGAGATCTCCGTCGCCCCCGGGGGCACGGTCACGATGACCGCCGCGGACGGCACGCGTTCGACCTTCGAGATCCAGCTCACCCGCTTCATGAACCCCTCGGGCCTCAAGAGCATCGGCGGCAACCTCTTCACCGAGACCGGCGCGTCCGGCACGCCCGAGGTCGGACAGCCGAACAGCAACGGCTTCGGCTCCCTCCAGCAGGGCTACCTCGAGCTCTCCAACGTGAAGGTCGTGGAGGAGATGGTGAACATGATCGTCGCCCAGCGCGCCTACGAGGTGAACTCGAAGTCCGTGAAGGCGGCCGACGAAATGCTCCAGATCGCCGGCAATCTCACCCGCTGATGATCCCCGCCATGATCCCCGCCGCCACGCCCACCGGCACCTTTCCGATGATCGGCCCCTCGGCCGCGCCTCTGGCCCCGATGGCCGTCGTGATCGGGGGCGTGAAGCGAACGGACCCGGAGCCGGGCCTGCGCTTCTGCTTCAAGCCCGCCACGCCCCGGAAGTCCGGCGTGGCCCTGCGCCGCCGGTTCGCCGCCGCCGTGGCCGTCCTCTCCCTCGCCGCCGCCCTCGCGCTGCCGGCGCGGGCCGAAACGGTGAACCTCCCGGCTGCCGCCGACGTGGATTCCGCCGGGATCACCGTGGGAACGCTGGTGCCGGAACTGGCCGCCAAGCCCATCGGCGGACTCAAGCTGGCGGACGCCCCGGAGTTCGGCCGTTCCGAGACGTTGACCCGCGACGCCGTCGCCGCGCTGCTGCGGGAAAAGGCCCCCGAATTTGCCGTCACCAACTGGACCGGCGCTCCGGCCGTGAAGATCGGCCGCAAGGCGCGCACGCTCACCGAGGACGAGGTCCGGCAATGGCTCGTCGCCACGCTCCAGAACGAGCACGTCCGCGACCGCGGCGAGCTGGAGCTCCGCATCACCCGTTCGTGGAAGGCCGTTTCCGTGCCGGATGAGGCCCTTGAATTTCGTCTCGTGGACCTGCCGCTTTCGGGGATCGGCCCCAGCTTCGTGGCCCGCGTGGCGGTGGAATGCGCGGGCAGCCGGATCACGACGGTCCAGGTGCCGGTGCAGGCGAAGGTTTGGAAGGAAGTGCTCGTGGCGGGCTCGACGCTCATGCGCGGCCAGTCGCTGGCGGGCGCGGAGGTCCGCACCGAGCGGCGCGACGTGCTGATGACCCGCGACTACGTGACCCCGGACCAGGTGGCCGGCGGCGGCCACGAGCTGGTCTCCAACGTCACCATGGGCCAGCTCCTCACCGGCCGCGCCCTCCGGGTGAAGCCCGCCGTGACGCGCGGCACCGTGGTGGACGGCCTCGTGACGGACGGGGCGATGACGATTTCCATGAAGGTCGAGGTCCTGGAAGACGGGGCGATCGGCCAGAATCTGAGAGTCAGGAACGTGAAAACTCGCCGGGAAATGCTGGGAAAGGTCCAAAATGAACAAACCATTGTCCTTTATCTTTGAGCGCGCCCACCACTGGGCCCGCAAAAACGCGCGCAACGGGGTCGCTCCGATCGACGCGGCCGAAACGCTGGAGGACGCCTCCAGGAAATACCGGCGCCTCGAGGTCCGCTTCCGCCCCCGCCAGACCGTCGAGGCCGCCCTGCGCCGCGTGGCGCTCGTGGCCGCGCTGCTGGCGCTCCCCCTCGCGGCCCCGGCCGATTCGCTCTGGAAGTCCGACACCTCCCGCGCCCTCGTCGCCGACAAGAAGGCCTCCGCCGTCGGGGACATCCTCACCATCGTGGTGCAGGAGAGCAATTCCGCCTCGAAGAACAACAACACGCAGACCTCCAAGTCGAGCGGCGTGGACGCCAGCATCAGCAGCTTCCTCTATCCGCCCACCAGCTACGGCGCCCTGACCAAGAACGGCAGCCTGCCCGCGCTGAAATACGACTCTTCCAGCCAGCACAACGGCGGCGGCCAGATCAACAACTCCGAGGAGATCACCGCCCGCATCGCCGTGCGCGTCGTGGACGTGCTGCCGAACAAGACCCTGATCGTCGAGGGCCGCAAGCGCACCGCCTTCTCCGGCGAGAAGCAGGAGGTCATCCTGCGCGGCGTGGTCCGCACCGAGGACGTCACCTCGGTCAACACGGTCATGAGCTACAACGTGGCCGACGCCTCCATCCGCTTCGAGTCCGACGGCGCCGTTTCCGACGCGCAGAAGAAGGGCTGGTTCAGCCGCGTCTGGGACAAGATCAACCCCCTCTGAGGCCCCGGCATGATCGCGAGGATTCTCCCGGCGCTGGCCCTGGCCGCGCTCCTGGCCGTCCCCCAGACCGGATCGGCCGTGCTGTCGCGGGTCAAGGACATCGCCGTCATCGGCGGCGTCCGGGACAACCAGCTCACCGGCATCGGACTGGTCACCGGCATCAACGGCGACGGCGACAAGAATCCGGCCTACACGCTCCAGGCCTTCGCCAACGTGCTGGAACGGCGCGGCATCAAGGTGCCGCCCACCGCGCTCTCCTCCAAGAACGTCGCGCTCGTGCTGGTCACGGCCGACATCGGCGCCTTCAAGAAGGAGGGCAGCCGCATCGACGTGACGATCAGTTCCCTCGGCGACGCCAAGACGCTCCAGGGCGGCGTGCTGCTCCAGACCCTGCTCTACGGCGTGGACGACGAGGTGTATGCGATCGCCCAGGGTCCGTTGTCCATCGGCGGCATCAGCGCCGGGAACGACACGGCTTCCGTCCAGAAGAACCATCCCACTTCCGGCCAGATCGTCGGCGGGGCCATCGTGGAGCGGGAAATTCCCTTCACCCTCGTCCGCGACAACTCCGTGGACATCGTCCTGCGCGAGGGCGACTTCACCTCCGCCGCCCGCCTGGCCACCGCCCTGAACCAGAAGTTCACCAACACCACGGCCCGCGCCCTGGACTCGACCACCGTGCGGATCGACGTCCCGGAGGAATACCGCGACGCGGAGGTCGGCTTCATCGCCGCCATCGAGCGCGTGGAGGTCGAGTCCGACATCCCCGCCCGCATCATCATCAACGAGCGCACCGGCACCATCGTCGCCACCGCCCACATCCGCGTGGCCGCCTGCGCCGTCTCCCACGGCAACATCACCATCACCATCGCCAACAACGCGAATGTCTCCCAGCCGAACCCCTTCAGCGAGACCGGCCAGACGGTCGTCACCCGGCAGACCGACACGGCGGTGAACGAGGAAAAGGGTGCCCTGATCCCCCTGCAGGAAATGCCTACCGTGGAAAAAGTCGCCCAGTCCCTGAACTCCCTGGGGGTCACTCCGCGCGACATGATGTCGATTTTCCAGGCCATGAAGCAGGCTGGCGCGCTTCAAGCTGAGCTGGTGCTCCGATGAACATCGGTTCCACAACCAGCGGCGTCCGGGCCTCGGACTTCTCGGCCGAACAGCTCTCGACCAGCTCCGTCATCAGCGAGCAGGAAAAGGTCGCCGAGCTCGCCCGGCAGTTCGAGTCCGTCATGCTCCGCCAGATGCTGCGCGAAGCCCGCCAGCCCTCCTCCGAAGGCATCCTGGGCGAGGGCTCCTCCGAGAGCCGCGCCTACCACGACATGGTCACGGAGCGCCTGGCCGACACCATGAGCCACGGCGGCGGCTTCGGCGTCGCCTCCAGCCTCCAGGCCCAGTTGATCCGTCAGATCCCCTCTTCCGGCAGCCCGGCGGTCCCCGCCCAGGCCGCCCCACAACCATGAACTACATGCAGTCCATCAACGACCTGGTCGGCGCCCTCCGCGAGGAGCTGAAGACGTATGGCGGCATCCTCGCCCTCCTGGATCAGCAGCAGGAGTCCGTCATGAACCGCGAGGCCGACGGCGTCGTCGCCGCCGCCCAGCAGATCCAGGCGCAGATGCGCGAGGTCGAGCAGGCTCGGAAACACCGCGAACAGTGCCGGGCCGCCTTCGCCCGCCTCGTCGGACGTCCCGGCGACGCCACCTTCGCCGAGCTCCTGCCCGTCTTCCCCGCCGACTACCGCCCGCTGGTCCAGGCCCTTGTCGAGGAGAACAACCAGCTCCTCGTCCGCGTCCAGCAGCGCACCCGCCAGAACCACCTGCTCATGCGCCGTTCGCTCGAGCTGATGCAGACCTTCCTCGCGAGCCTCTTCCCGAGGGACGACACCCAGACCTACAACGACCGCGGCAGCGTCCCGGCCGGAATCCCCGCGTTCCGCCCCATGTTCGACGCCGTCGGTTGAGCCACCCCGCGATCCCATGCTCGGACTATTCGGCACCCTCAACATGGGCACCCGCTCGCTGGCCACCCAGCAGCTGGGCACTGAAGTCGCCGGCAACAACCTGGCGAACGTCAACACGCCCGGCTACGCCCGCCAGCGGCTCCAGATCCAGACCGGCATCACCGTCCCGTCCACGCTCGGCCCCCAGGGCACCGGCGCGGACGGCGTCGGCATCACCCAGCTGCGCGACGTCGTGCTCGACCGCCAGATCCTCAGCGAGGCCAGCGTCGAGGGACAGCTCAAGGCCCGCCAGCAGGGCCTCCAGTATATCCAGGCCAGCATCGGGCAGAAGATCGACAGCAGCGGCGCCGAGAGCCAGAGCGGCATCGCCGAGCAGATGTCCGAGCTCTTCACCGCCTTCCAGAGCGTCTCCAGCAGCCCCACCGACCTCGCCGAACGCCAGGTCCTCATCCTCAAGGCCCAGAACCTCGCCGCCCAGTTCAACCAGGTCTCCACCCGCCTGGACAACGTCGAGGCCGGGCTGAACGACTCCCTCAACGTGGACGTCAAGCAGGCCAACCTGCTCCTCGCCGACATCGCCAAGCTCAACTCCGAGATCCAGAAGACCGAGCGCAGCGGCGGCGGCCGCGCCAACGACCTCCGCGACGTCCGCCAGGAACGCATGGGATCGCTCGCCGCCCTCGTGAAGTTCACCTCCGCCGAGACCCCCGACGGCGCGCTCGACATCACCATCGACGGCCAGACCCTCGTCAGCGGCGCCGTCCAGCTCGACTCCATCGAGACCTACGACTCCGGCGGCGGCCGGCTCCTCCTCCGCACCGCCAACGGCCAGGCCAACCTCGACCCCGGCGGCGGCAGCCTCCACGGCAACATCGACATCCGCGACACCTCCCTCGCGGCCATGCAGCAGGACATCGACCTGCTCGCCTCCACCCTCGTCACGCAGGTCAACGCCGCCCACGCCGGCGGCTACAGCCTCTCCGGCTCCACCGGGGCCGACTTCTTCACCGGCACCGACGCCGGCTCCATCCGCGTCAACGCCGCCATCGCCTCCGACCCCCGGCTCGTCCAGGCCAGCGACATCTCCGGGGCCACCGGCAACAACCGGGTCATGCTGCGCCTCGCCCAGCTCGCCTCCGATCCCCAGCCCGCGCTGAGCAACCAGACCTTCTCCAGCTACTACAACCAGTCCATCGCCCGCATGGGCCAGGAGCTGGACTCCATGAACACCCAGATCGGCAACCAGGAGATCGTCCAGACCATGCTCGAGCGCCAGCGCGACTCCGTCATGGGCGTCTCCGTGGACGAGGAAATGACCGACCTGATCAAATACCAGCGCGCCTTCCAGGCCTCCGCCAAGCTCATCTCCACCGTCGAGGAGATGCTCGACATCGTCATGAGCCTCAAGCGCTGAACCCGTCCCCCGGGCGCCGCCGCCTGACCCCCAACCCCCACCACCATGCGAGTCACCTTCAACACGTTCCCCAACGGGCTGATCGACCAGTTGACGCAGCTGACCACCCGGCAGAGCTCCTACCAGCTCCAGGCCGCCACTGGCCAGCGCATCGTCAACGCCGAGGACGACCCCGCCGCCGTGCGCCGCGTGCTCGACATGCAGAGCGAGACCAAGACCCTTGCCCAATACCAGCGCAACATCGCCCGCCACCAGGAGATCGCCGACGCCTCCTTCGACGCGATGAAGCAGACCAAGACCCTCATCGACCGCGCCAGCGAGATCGCCACCCTGGCCGACGGCACCAAGTCCCAGCAGACCCTCGACACCCTCGCCATCGAGGTGGACGCCCTTCTTGCCCAGGCCATCCAGCTCGGCAACGCCAAGAACCGCGGCGACTACATCTTCGGCGGCAGCATCCCCGACCAGGAACCCTTCACCGCCGTCCGCGACGCCAACGGCTCCATCGTCTCCGTCACCTACAACGGCAACACCGATGCCTCCCAGAGCGAGATCTCCGAAAAGGTCCTCCTCAGCTCCCAGACCGTCGGCTCGAACACCGGCGGCACCGGTGCCCGCGGACTCTTCGTGGACGCCTCCACCTCCACCGATGTCTTCCAGCACCTCGTCTCCCTGCGGGACCACCTCAAGGCCGGCAACACCGCCGCCGTGAACACCACCGACCTGGCGAACCTCCAGAAGGACGAGGAGACCGTGCTCTTCCACATCGGCACCAACGGCGTCATCCAGTCCCGCCTCGAAGCCACCACCGCCCTCGTGAAGCAACGCGGCGAATCCCTCGGCACCCTCGTGTCCAAGGAGACCGACGCCGACCTCGCCGAGACCCTGGTGAAGCTCAACCAGACCCAGACGGCCTACCAGGCCGCCCTCCAGTCCGGTGGCAAGATCCTCGGCCAATCCCTCCTCGACTACCTGCGGTGAACAAGCCGCAAAGTCGTCAATTCCGTTTCCAGTGTGATCGGTTCTCGGCCATGACGCTGAGTTGTAGCCCGAGTGTTTTGGGGAGAAGAACCGAGAGTTTGGCAGCAGAGCGAGTTTAGAAACGAAAGAGCCGCGCAATTCAGCGCGGCTCTTTTGCGACCAGAAGAAACGTAGGCGACTACGCCTGATACGCCTCCATGCCCACGCAGGAGCAGACGAGGTTCCGGTCGCCGTAGACGTTGTCGATGCGGGAGACGGCGGGCCAGAACTTGAAGGTGCGGGTCCAGGGCGCGGGGAACGCGGCTTGGTCGCGGGTGTAGGGACGGTTCCAGCTGTCGCTGCAAACCACGGTGGCGGTGTGCGGGGCGTGCTTCAGCGGGTTGTTGGCCTTGTCGATCTTGCCGGTCTCGATGGCCTGGATCTCGCCGTGGATGGCGATCATGGCGTCGCAGAAGCGGTCGAGTTCATCCAAGGCTTCGCTCTCGGTGGGTTCGACCATCAACGTGCCGGCGACGGGCCAGCTGAGTGTCGGCGCGTGGAAGCCGAAATCCATGAGGCGCTTGGCCACGTCTTCGGCGGTGACGCTCTTGTAGGCGCGGAGGTCGAGGATGCACTCGTGGGCCACGAGGCCGTTCTTGCCCTTGTAGAGCGTGGGGAAATACGGCTCCAGGCGCTTGGAGATGTAGTTCGCGTTCAGGATGGCGAACCTGGTGGCCTCGGTCAGACCACGTCCGCCCATGAGGGCGATGTAGACCCAGGAGATAAGCAGGATGCTGGCGCTGCCCCACGGCGCGGCGGCGACGGCGCCGATCGGATCTTCACCGCCGAGGTTCACGACGGGGTGGCCGGGGAGGAAGGGCACGAGGTGCTCCGCCACGCAGATTGGGCCCATGCCTGGACCGCCGCCGCCGTGGGGAATGCAGAAGGTCTTATGGAGATTGAGATGGCAGACGTCGGCCCCGATGAAGCCGGGGCTGGTGAGGCCGACCTGGGCGTTCATGTTCGCGCCGTCCATGTAAACCTGGCCGCCGGCGTCGTGGATGATCTGACAGATCTCGCGGATGGATTCCTCGAAGACGCCGTGCGTGCTAGGGTAGGTGACCATGAGCGCGCCGAGGTTGGCGGCGTTCGCGGCGACCTTCGCGCGGAGGTCGGTCAGGTCGATGTTGCCGTTGGTGTCGCAGGCGACGGCCACAACGGAGAAGCCGGCCATGACGGCGCTGGCGGGATTGGTGCCGTGCGCGGAGGTCGGGATGAGGCAGACGGTGCGGTTCGGCTGGCCGACGCTTTCCTGGTAGCGGCGGATGACGAGCAGTCCGGCGTATTCACCGGCGGAACCGGAGTTCGGCTGCAGGCTCACGCCCGCGAATCCGGTGATCTCCGCGAGCCATTCTTCGAGCTGGGTGAAGATCGTCTGGTAGCCTCGCGACTGGGAGAGCGGGGCGAAGGGATGGAGCTTGCCGAACTCGGGCCACGACACGGGGAACATCTCCGAAGTGGCGTTGAGCTTCATGGTGCAGGAGCCCAGCGAGATCATCGACTGGCAGAGCGACAGGTCGCGGGATTCCAGCCGCTTGATGTAGCGGAGCATCTCGGTCTCGCTGTGGTAGCGGTTGAAGACGTCGTGCTTCAGGTAGGCGCTGGTCCGGGCCAAGGGCGCTGGGAAGGCGACTTCGGCGTCGGCCGCGAGTTCGGCCACGGTCCAAGCCACGGGCTTGTCGCCATTGAGGATCTGGAGGATCTCCGCGACGTCGGCTTCGCCGGTGGTTTCGTCGAGCGAGATGCCGATGGTGTGGGCGTCGAGGTGGCGGAAGTTGATCTTGTGTGCTTCGGACAGCTTGGCGACATCGACGGTGCGTTTGCCGCGCAGACCGATTGTCAGGGTGTCGAAAAACACGTCGGGTGACACTTCGAAGTCGAGGCGTTCCAGACCTTCAGCCAAGGCGGCGGTCAGCAGGTGGACGCGCTGGGCGATCTTCTTCAGTCCTTCGGGTCCGTGATAGACGGCATACATCGCGGCCATGTTGGCCAGCAGCGCCTGCGCCGTGCAGATGTTGGACGTGGCCTTCTCCCGGCGGATGTGCTGTTCGCGGGTGCCGAGGGCGAGACGCATCGCGGGTTGGCCGGTGGCATCCTTGGACACGCCGACGAGGCGGCCGGGCATGGAGCGTTTGAAGGCGTCGCGCGTGGCGAAAAAGCCGGCGTGGGGCCCGCCGAAACCGAGCGGCACACCGAAGCGCTGGGCGCTGCCGACGCAGACGTCGG
>CAMLMI010000073.1 GCA_946480965.1 uncultured Verrucomicrobiales bacterium
ATCTGCGGGCGTGTCCTTGAAGCCGTCGGGCACCCACACGTTGGTCACGCAGGGCGTGCCGACGGCTTTTCCCATCACGGCGCCGATCTCGCGGCTGCGGCGGCAGTGTTCGATCCAGAACTTGCGCACGCCTTTGTCCGGATGCGAGAGGGTGAAGCCGTCGGCGGCCTGGGGATGGGCGAAGCAGGTGGGATTGAAATCGAGCCCGAGGCCGTGGGACTTGGCCCAATCGATCCAATTGCGGAAATGCTCCGGGGCGATCTCGTCGCGGTCCACTTTCCGGCCGCCGAACTCGCCATACATGGCGTGGAGATTGAGGCGGTGTTTTCCCGGGATGAGCGACAGGGCCATCTCCACGTCGGTGCGGAGCTCGTCGGGCGTGCGGGCTTTGCCGGGATAGTTGCCGGTCACGGCCAACCCGCCGCCCAAGGATGAACCGAGATTCTCGAAGCCGCCGACGTCGTCGCCCTGCCAGCAGTGGAGCGAGACGGGGATGGTCGCCAGGGTGGCCAGGGCGCGGTCCACGTCCACGCCGAGCGTGGCGTAGCGTTCTCGGGCGAGACCGTAAGCGGCGGCACCGGGCTTGCGGCGAGTTGGCTTGCTGGATGATTTGGGCATCGGGGAGGCGAAACGGTAGGTGGAAGCGCGGGGTGAATCCTTCACGAAACGGCCAATCTGCAGGACGATGTGGCCAAAGGGCTGGAATCGAAATATCGAACGTTCAACGTCGATCTATGAACATCGAAGAATGGACGAAGTCGGTTCATCGGCGGATCAGGTGTTGCTGGCGATAGGTGCGCGGGCTCTGGCCCATGATTTTGCGGAACTGCCGGGTGAAGTAGTTGCTGTCGGAGAAGCCGGATTGGAAGGCCACGTCGGTGATGCTGATGGTGTCGTCCCGCCGGAGCAGGGCGGAGGCGCGGCTGACGCGGAGCTGGAGCAGGTAGGCGATGGGCGAGCTGCCGGTCGCCTCCTTGAAGGCGCGGATGAAGCTCCGTTTCGACATGCTGGCCATCGCGGCCAGTTCGTCGAGGGAGCGCTCCTCGTCGAGGTGCGTTTCCAGATAGGTGATCGTTTCGGCGATGCGCAGAAGGGCGCGGGAATTGGGGTTCTTCGTCCGCCCGTAGCAGCGCGACAGGTAGCCGACGATCTGCATGAAGAACGCCGTGGCCATGAAGGCGAAGCCGGCCGAGCGGGCCTTCAGCTCCTCGTCCAGCTGGTCCACGGTGCCAAGCACGACGCTCAGCTCCTTGGGCGAGAGATGGAGGCGGCTGTCGAAGTTGTGGCGGCGACGCCAGACGGGTTCCAGGCTGAAGAGCGCATGGTAGCCGGCCAACGACCCGAGGTCCGAAGTCTGGAGCGGCAGGCGCTGCGGCTGGAAGAGGATGTTGATCAGCCCGAGGTTCTCGATGTCGCGATACTCGTGGGCGCGCGGGCCGCCGATGACGAAGACGTCCCCGGTGGCGAGCGTCCACGAGTTCACGTCCGTGACGTGGAGGCCCCGGCCGCCGGTGACGAGGACGATCTCGGAGAACTCGTGGGAATGGAGGCCGAACTGTTCCTGAGGCTCACGGCGCTCCACCGCGATGGGAAAGCCGTCCTGGTGGAACCAGTCCTTGCTCTTGAGGGTGCGAAACATGGTCGTGGGAACGGCCGACAATGAACCGATTGGTGTCCCACGGGGCGAGACAAAACTGGACGATCCAGCCAGCCGAGGAAGCTCGGCGGGATTTCAGGTCGGACGAAAAGCGCCGGAGCACCGGCGCAGTGCAATCCCGCCTTTCGTCTCGCACCTACTCAACGGCTTCTTGGGAATACTTTGTCGGTCGGGACAACAGCAACTGGATCCGTTCTCCGGCTGGCCAAGGTGGCGCGGGTTCTCCAGACTCCCGGCCCACCAAGCATGAGACCCATCGGACACATCGCGGACGCGGAGCAGGCGCGGCGCTTCACCGACTTCCTCGCGGCGCAGGGCATGGCGACGGACACGGATCGGGAGGACGACGGGCGGTTCCTGGTCTGGATCGTGGAGGAGGAGCATCTGGAGGCGGCCAAGGCTCAGTTGGCGGAGTTCGTCGGCATGCCGGAGGCGACCAAGTTCCGCGGGCACGACGGCAGTCTGGACCGGATGCGGCAGTCAGAGGCGGAGGAGAACGCGGCCTACGCCCGGCGCATCCGCACGCGGAAGTCGCTCATGCCCCGGATGACCTCGTATCGGCTGGGACCACTGACCTTCGCGCTGATCTCGGCGTGCATTGCGGTGGGGGTGTATACCGGGGTTTATGCCTTGTTCGGGATGGGGCGGGACATTGAGCAGTGGCTTTTGATCGAGGCTCCGGGGAAGGCTGGATTTCTGGCGGCGGTGTTGTCCGGTGAGGTGTGGCGGTTGTGGTCGCCGATCTTTCTGCACTTCGGCTTGCTGCACATCGTCTTCAACATGATGTGGCTTTTCAGCCTGGGCTCGATGATCGAGGCCCGTTGCGGCACTTGGAAACTGGCGGCGCTGGTCGTGGTCGTGGGCTTGCTGTCGAACCTCGCGCAACGACTGGTCGGCAGCGTCACCTTTGGCGGGATGTCGGGCGTGGTCTATGCGCTGATCGGCTATGTGTGGATCCGGGGACGGCGAGATCCGGCTTCGGGCGTGGGGCTGGACAAGCAGAGCTGGATCATGGCGCTCGTGTGGCTGGTGGTGTGCATGACGGGATGGATCGGGCCGATCGCGAACACGGCGCATTTCTCCGGACTCGTGCTGGGACTGGCATGGGGCTGGATCGACGCTGCGCGGGGCGTTCGGCGACATGGATGACGGAGCTTGACCGGGCGGACATTGTGGAGAGCTTCCCGGGAAAATTCCCCTTGGGCCGTGGCAGAAAACCGCCGATGTGGCTGCCACCGTCCGGTAAACCGCGATGCCAACTCCGTCTGCCCGCACCATGAACAACCTGCTCCAAAGAATCCCCGCGTTCTTCCCCAAGCCATGCGTCATCCCGGGCCGTGAAGGCTGGATCGCCGCCAGCCTTCTTGTCGCGCTGTCCGCTTCGGCCAACGGCCTCTACCAAAACGGCCACGGAGCGCGGGCCAAAGCACTGGGGGGCGCTGGATCGGTCGTGACGGACGATCCGTTGAGCGCGGTGGCGTCGAATCCGGCAGCGTTGACCACGGTCGAAGGCGTGGCCTTCAGCCTCGGGGCAGTCGGGCTCTTCGCGGACGGCGAGTTCGAGAACGCGGCCAATCCGGGCGGCGTGGATCTGGGCACGGACGCCGGATTCGGCGCGGAGCTGGCGTTGACCATTCCGCTGTGTCCCAAAGCGACGCTGGGTCTGGGCATGGTGCCGGAGTCCACCTTGCGGGCCGAATGGGCCTACAACGACACGAACCCCGGCGCGACCGGCAACGCGCTGGTGCCCGGCGGCGTGAGCTACGGGTTCCAGCGGCACGAATCGGAGATCATCGTGCTGCGTTCGGCGCTTGGGCTGGGCGTGCAGTTGACCGACACGCTGTCGGTCGGCGCGAGCGCGGGGTTGATCTACAACGACAACCGGCTGACCGCGCCCTACATCTTCCAGAGCCATCCGGGCCTGGCCGGATTGAAGACGCTGCTGGATCTGGAGGCGGACGGTTTCGGGGTGGACGGCCAGGTGGGCGCGTTGTGGCGGCCGAACGGGCAATGGGCCTTCGCGCTGACCTGGAAGAGCCCTTCGGAGGTCCATGCGAAGGGCGATGCCACCGGCGATGTCGGAACCCAGCTCGGTGCTCCGAGCGTGCCGTTCCACTACGAAGCCGAGGTGCAGAACCGCTTCCCGCAGAGCTTCACCCTGGGAGCCGCGTGGCAACCGACGGAACAATGGCGTCTGCTGGGGCAGGTGGACTGGATCAACTGGGAGGATGCCTTCGACGTGCTGCGCGTGCGGCTGCGCAACGGGGACAATGGCACGATCAACGGCGTGCTGGGCTCCACCTCGCTGGACGACGATGCGCCGCTGAATTGGGAGAACCGGTTCGTCTTCCGCACCGGGGTGGAGTATTCGGCGACCGAATCGATCCGGCTTCGCGCCGGTTACAGCTACGGCAAGAGCCCGGTGCCCGATGCGACGTTGACGCCGCTGACGGCGGTGATTCTGGAGCACACCATCGGTCTCGGGGTTGGCTGGAGCAGCGGACGCTGGGCGGTGGACGCGGCTTGGCAATGGGATCTGCCGATCACGCGCGACGTCGGAGCCAGCGCGTTGCGGGCGGGGGAATACAGCAACAGCTCGGTCAAGGCGGGCATCCACACGCTAGCCCTGACCGGAACGATGCGATTCTGAACCCGTTCTGAGTCCAGCAACACAAAAGGCCGGAGCAAAGAACCGCTCCGGCCTTTTCCGTTTTTCCAGAGGAACCGGCGGACTACCACTTCATGTCCGCGACCGTGCGGCCGGCGGGGATGAAGGGCAGCACGTGCTCGGTGTAGGGCGTCACCACGTCGAGGACGTAGGGCGTCTCCGAGGCCAGCATGCGTTCCAGCGCGGCGCGCAGATCCTTGCGATAGACGACGCGTTCGCAGGGCACGCCGAAGCTCTTGCAGACCTCGACGTAGTCCGGGTAGATGCCCGAACGGTTCGCCGGGTTGCCGAGGTAGGTATGGCCGCGGTTGCCAGCGTAGAAGTTGTCCTCCCACTGCACGACCATGCCGAGGTGCTGGTTGTTCAGCACGATGGCTTTGGCGGCGATGTTCTCGATGAAGGCGGTGGCCAGCTCCTGGATGTTCATCAGGAAGGAGCCGTCGCCGTCGATGTCGATGACCTGCTTGTCGGGGCGGGCCACCTTGGCGCCGAGCGCGGCGGGGTAGCCGTAGCCCATCGATCCGAGGCCGCCGGAGGTGATGAGCTGGCGGGGGAACTTGTATTTATACCACTGGGCGGCCCACATCTGGTGCTGGCCCACGCCGGTGGTGATAATGGCGTCGCCCTTGGTCAGGTTCCACAGCTCCTCCAGCACCATCTGCGCGACGATGTATTCCTCGCCGTCCTTCTTGAAGGGCTTGATGTGCGCGGAATCCACGAACTCGCCGGGCGGCGTGTAGCGGAACGGCGCCTTGGCCTTCCACTCGGCGATCTGCGCGTGCCACGGGGCGAACTTCTTCGCGGCACCGGGGCGTTTGCCGACCAGTTTGTTCAGCCGGGCCAGCGCGTTCTTCAGGTCGCCGCAGATGGCGAGCTGGGCGCGCTTGTTCTTGTTGTGCTCGGCGGGGTCGATGTCGAGGTGGACGATGGTCGCGCCCTTGGCAAACTCGCTGAACGCGCCGGTCACGCGGTCGTCGAAGCGGACGCCGAAGGCCAGCAGGAGGTCCGCGCCGTCCTTCATCTTCACCAGAGGGGCGTTGAAGTCTTTGCGGGGCTCGTATTCGCCGTTGACCGCCCAGTTGGCATAGGCCGCGCCGTGCATTCCCAGCCAGCGCATCGAGAGCTCGTGGGTTTCCGGGAACGATCCGATGCCCATGAGCGTGGTGGTCACGGGGATGTTCGTGGCCTCGGCGAACTTCAGCAGCTCGGCCGACGCGCCGGAGGTGATGATGCCGCCGCCGACGTAGAGCACGGGGCGTTCGGCCTTCTCGATCAACCCGATGATCTCGTTCAGCGACAGATCGTCGGCGATATGCTCGGGCTGGGTGTAGCCGCGCAGGCCCTTCTTGATGTCGTCGAGGGTGGGCCATTTGGGCTGGGTCTTGGCCTGCTGGACGTTCTTCGGAAAGTCGATGACGACGGGACCGGGACGGCCGCTTTCGGCGAGGTAGAACGCCTCCTTCACGATCCGGGGAATGTCGTTCACATCTGTGATCAGATAGGAGTGCTTCACGATCGGCATGGTGACGCCGACCATGTCCGTCTCCTGGAACGCGCCGCGTCCGATCATGCTCTGGTTCACCTGGCCGGTGATGACGACCAGCGGGCAGGAATCGAGGTAGGCGTCGGCGATGGCGGTGACGAAGTTGGTCGCGCCGGGGCCGGAGGTGCCCATGCAGACGCCGGCCTTGCCGGTGGCGCGGGCGTAGCCTTCCGCCGCGAAGCTGCCGCCCTGCTCGTGGCGGGGGAGGATCGTGCGGATCTTGGACTTCGTGAGCGACTGGTGGATCTCCATGCTCGCGCCGCCCGGATAGGCGAAGATGACCTCGACGCCTTCGCGTTCGAGGGCCTCGACGAAGATGTCGCGGCCGAACATCGGTTGTCCCATTTCCTTCTTCGGCGCGGAGGCCTTCGTCGTCTTCTTGGTCGCTGTCTTGCTCATTTGCTTGGTTCGGTTGACCGGTCGGCGTGGTGACAAAAAAACCCACGACCGTTTCCAGCCGTGGGTTGTTGTCGAAAGTCGTCCTTACGCGCAACAAGGCCCATCGGCGTCGTAGCCTACTACGACGAGCGCGACTTCTACAATGGCCTTGAGGCGGAACATTCGCGCGAAAACTAGGGACGCGCGGCGAGTCCGGTCAAGGCCGTAAACGCGCGAATTGAGGCAAGCCTCTGGCCTCAGCACAGCACCCGCTGGATGGCGGAGGCCAGGTGGGCGGGGGAGACGGGCTTGTGGACGAGCTCCTGGATGCCGGCTTCGCGGACCTTCTCGGGCGTCCAGGTGCCGCTGAACCCGGTGACGAGGATGATCGGCACCTGGGGACGGAGTGCGATGAGCCGCGCGGCAAGGTCTATGCCGGTCATGCCGGGCATGGAGAGATCCGTGACCACGATGTCGAAGGCGTGGGGATCGACGGCGAAAAGGGCGAGGGCCTGCTCGGGGTCGTTGACGGCGTGGACGTCGAACTGGAGGCGTTTGAGGAGCTTTTCGACGGAGGAACAGATCGCCGCTTCGTCGTCCACGAAGAGGACGCGCTGGCCCCGGCCCTTGGGCATGGGGACGGTTTCGTTCTCGAAGGGATCGACTTCGAGCCGCTGCACGGGCAGGTAGATCTCGAAGACGGTGCCGACCCCTTTCTCGCTGGAGACGCGGATGGCGCCGTCATGGTCCTTGACGATGCCGTGGACGACGGCGAGGCCGAGGCCGGTGCCTTCGCCGGGGGGCTTGGTGGTGAAGAAGGGCTCGAAGATACGCTTCGTGGTCTCCTCGGTCATGCCCTGGCCGTTGTCGCGGACGGCGAGACGGACGTGGGGACCGGGCTGGAGTTCCGGCAACGCGTGGCGCAGTGCGAGGGTGACCTCGAAAGGTTTGAGGGTGACTTCGAGGCGGCCCCGGCTATCCGGCATGGCGTGGGCGGAATTGGTGCAGAGATTCAGCAGGACCTGGTGGATCTGGGTGGGATCGGCCAGGACGGTCTCGGCGGCGGGATCGATGTCCTGCGCGATCTCGATGCTGGCCGGAAGGGTGGAGCGCAGCATCTTCACGGCTTCGCGGACGACGGTCTGGAGACGGATGACGTGCCGCTCGTTCTTCTGCTTCCGGCTGAAGGCGAGGATCTGCTTCACCAGGTTGCGGGCGCGGTCGCCGGACTTGACCACCTGGTCGAGGTGTTCGCGCACGGGGGAGGTTTCCTCCACGTCCATGCGGGCCAGCTCGGTGTAGGCGAGCATGGCGGCGAGGATGTTGTTGAAGTCATGGGCGATGCCGCCGGCGAGGGTGCCTATGGCCTCCATCTTCTGCGCCTGGCGGAGCTGGGCCTCCAGGCTGGCCCGGGCCTCCTCGGACTGGCGGCGTTCGGTGACGTCGCGGGCGATGATGACGCCGCGTTCCTCGCCGCCGGAGGTCTTGTAGTCGCGGCCGTAGGCTTCGAGCCAGCGCCAGGTGCCGTCGCGGTGCTGGAAGCGGAAGGTCTCGGCCGATTCGGGCAGCATGAACTTCATCACCGTGGCCGGCAGATCCTCGGGATGGACATGGGCGAAGATGCCGGAGTGGACCAGCTCGGCGGGTTCGTAGCCGAGCCGCGTCTTGAAGGTGGGACTGACGTAGAGGAACCGGCCGTCGAGCGTGATCTCGGCGACGAGGTCGGAGGAATTCTCGACCAACATGCGGTAGCGCTCCTCGCTGAAGCGCATGGCCTCCTCGACGCGGCGGCGTTCCGTGATGTCGATGATGAAGCCCTCGATGTGGACGGAGCCGTCGGCGGCCTGCACGCCCTGGCCGCGTTCCCAGACCCATTTCTCCTGCCCGTCGCGGCTGTGGACGCGATAGACAAGCTCGAAGCGGCGGCCCTGGCCGAGACCGGGCGCGATCTCCTCGGCCACGCGGGCGCGGTCTTCGGGATGGATCAGCTCGGCGAAGGAGACAGTGCGGTTGCCGATCAGGTCGTCGGGCGCGTAGCCCAACAGGTCGCGCACGCCTTCGCTGACGAGCTCCATCGTCCAGTCCGCGTCGTTCCGGCAGCGGTAGGCCATGCCGGGAAGGTTGCCGAGCAGGGTGACGAAGCGGCGCTGGGTTTCCTTGTGCCGGGCCTCGGCCTCGATGCGTTCCGTGATGTCGCGGACCAGCGTGACGATCAGGCGCTCGCCGCCGATCTCGACGACGTCGGCGGAGAAGAGCGCGGTGCCCTGCGTGCCGTCGCGGCGGTTGAAGCGGAGTTCCCAGGCATTGACGCGCTTGCCGGCGGCGAGCTGTTCGACGGCGCGGCGGCGGTCTTCGAGATCGGCCCAGACGTTCAACGCGACGGTGGTCTGGCCGACGGCCTCGTCGGCGGGGATGCCGAAGATGCGCTCGAAGCCGTCGTTGGTCTCGAGGATCATGCCGTCCTCCATCCGCGTGAGCGTGATGGCGTCGGGCGAGTTGCGGAACACGGAGGAATAGCGCTCCTCGGACACGGCCAGGGCGCGTTCGGTGTCCTTGCGCTCGGTGATGTCGCGGGACTCGGGCAGGAGCAGCACGACCTCGCCGGCTTCGTCCTTCACCGGCTTGAGCGAGAAGTCGACGGTGATTATGCCGCCGTCCTTGGTGGGGTGCTCCGCCTCGAAGCGCACGGTGCGCCCGCGCGCGGCGCGTTCGATCGCGTCGCGCAGCCTGGTCTGGAGCGCCGGGGTGTGGTTCCACCACGGCGTTTCCCAGAAGGGCTTCCCGATCACCTCGGAGCGGCGGGCCCCGATGGAGCGGAGGGAGGTGTCGTTGGCCTCCACCAGCGTGCCGTCGGGCTTGAGCAGGCCGACGAACTGGAAGGCGCTGTTGAAGATCGCGCGGAAGCGGCTCTCGCTGCGGCGCAGCGCCACCTCGGCGTTCTTCAGCTCCGTGGTGTCCACCATGATGCCGCGCAGCAGCACCGGGCGGCCGTTTTCGGAGGTGACGCTGACGATGTCGCGCAGCCAGAGCACGCGGCCATCGGCGGCGATCATGCGGTATTCGAAGACGTGGCCGCGCAGCAGCGCCGTCTCGGACGCGCAGAACTCGACGGCGCTCTGCCGGTCGTCGGGATGGATCTTCGCGGGCCAGACCCGGTCGTTGAACCAGTCGGCCACGGGGTAGCCGAGCATCCGCTCGGCCTGGTGGCTGACAAAGGTGAACTTCAGCGTGGCGGCGTCGGCCTCCCAGAAAATGCCGTCGAGGCTGTTCAGCAGGTCGGTGTGCCGGGCCTCGACCGTCTGGAGGGTCTGGCGGTCGAGATGCCGCTCCGTGATGTCCTGGAGCGCGCCGTAGAGCCGGACGATGCGGCCATGGTGGGCTTCGGCCCGGCCGCGGGCGCGGATGCGGACGGGATTGCCCAGGGTGTCGGTGGCGTCGAGCTCCAGGTCCCAGGCTTCGCCGAGGGTCTTGCCCCGGCGCATGGCTTCCTCCAGGCGGGCGCGGGATTCCGGCGCGAAGAACCCGGCCATGTGTTCCGCCGTGGGGACGAACGCCGCCGGGTCCGCCGAGAAGATGCGGCAGGTCTCCGCCGTCCAGAAGAGCCGCCCCGACCCGAGGTCCAGTTCCCAGCCGCCGATCTTGGCCACGGACTGCGATTCCTCCAGCAACCGTTCTTGGCGGCGGATCGCCTCCACGTCGGCGATGGAACCGGCCATGTGGGTCGGTTTCCCGGAAGCGTCGCGCAGGGCCGACCCGCGCGCATGGAAGGTGCCGTAGGAACCGTCGGGCCGCCGGAAGCGGAGATCGACCCGGTATGGAAGGTGGTCTTCGAGGTGGCGGCGCAGCGCCTCCGCCATGAGCGGCTGGTCCTCCGGGTGGAGCAATTGCTCGACGAAGGCGTAGTTGCCCGGGAACTGGGCGCGTTCCACCCCGAGCATCTCGAAGGTGCGGTCGGACCAGAAGACTTCGTCCGTGAGCAGGTTCCACTCCCAGATGCCGTCGTTGGAGGCCTCCATCAGGAGCTTCAGCCGCTGGGCGTCGCTGGCGAGGCCGTGGGCCGGGACGATGGCGGTGTCCTCGGCCAAGTAGCCGCGCGCCTGCGCCGTCTGGAGGAGGGCGATGAGCTGTTCGCGGGACATTTCGGAGAAGCGAGAGGACACGGGTGCAGCGTAGCCGTCGCCGGGAAAAACGCAGGCAAATTTCCCGACGGACAAGAGTTTCAAGGACTGGAGGGTTGGACCTGGACCGCGATCCGAAGCGCCGTAGGCGCACAGAGGAACCCGTGGCCACCGGAGGCGGCCGTTCGGACCTGGCCCTCCGACACGCTCTTTGTCTCCGTCCGTGGCGGATCGGTTTTCGCTCATTGCAGACGGCGAAGAAGCCGGAGCCGCTGTTTTCTCTCTCGCTTGGTCAGGTTCTCTCCCCAAGGAAGTTCTTGCCCTCGGCGCGGCCGGTCCGGGAAATACCCGCGCCATCATGTCCATACCCGTCCTGTCCATCGCCGAGATGCGCGCCTGGGAAAACGCTTCCTGGGCCGCCAACGTCGCCGCCGACCGCGTCATCGCCCGCGTCGGCCAGCTCGTGGCCGAGCGCGCCCTGTCGTTGACCAAGCCGGGAGACGCGATTCTCGTGCTCGCCGGCAAGGGCCACAACGGCGACGACGCCCGCGCCGCCGCCATGCAGATCAAGGACCGCCGGGTGCAGCGGATCGACTTCCGCCACTTCGAGGGCGGCCTGCTGGAGTTCCGCTCCCTCCAGGGACGGCCCGCGTTGGTCATCGACGGTCTCTTCGGCATCGGCCTGAACCGCGAGCTCGACGCGGAATGGAAGTCCGTCATCGACGACCTCAACGCGATGGATCTGCCGGTGTTGAGCATCGACGTGCCCAGCGGCTTGAACGCCGACACCGGCGCGAGATTCGGCACCGCCGTCCGCGCCACCGTCACCTTGACGCTGGCCGCGCCCAAGACCGGCCTCCTGATGACGCAGGCGTCGCCGTGGGTCGGCCACTTGGAAGTCGCGCCCGAGATCGGTCTCTTGCCGATGGACGACGGGCTCTCCGGGAAGGGTGTTGCACCCGAGCCCGAACCCGATCGTCCCGTGGCCGTGGCCGCGTGGGGCACGGAAGTGACCGTCGCCACCGTCTCGCGCAACGCCCGCTATCGGCTCGCTTCGACCACCGACCGCCAGCTTTGGGTGCGCCCCGGCGATTATCTCGGCTTCCCGCCGTCGCGCGACGTGTCGTCGCACAAGGGCACCTTCGGCCATCTGGCCATCGTGGCCGGCAGCCGGGGCTACCACGGCGCGGCGGTGTTGGCCGCGACCGGCGCGTTGCGGGCCCGGCCGGGTCTGGTTTCCGCCGTGGTGCCGGAATCGGTCTATGTGCCGGTGGCCTCGCAGCTCCAGGCGGCGATGGTCCATGCGTGGGAAGAGGTGCAGCGCTTGCCGGAATCCACCACCGCCATCCTCGTCGGTCCCGGATTGGCCAATGCGTCCCGCCCCGCCGATCTGGTCGAGCACGTGCAGGTGCTCTGGGACTCCTCGCCGTTGCCGATGGTGGCGGATGCCAGCGCGCTCGATTTTCTGCCCGAAGCCCGGCCCCGCACCGAAGCCGTGCGCGTGCTCACGCCGCATCCCGGCGAAGCCGCGCGGCTCCTCGGCTGCACCGCCGCCGAAGTGCAGGCCGATCGTCCCGGCGCGCTGCGCAAACTCTCCGGCCGCTTCGGTGGCTGCTGGGTGATCCTGAAGGGCCACCGCACCCTCGTCGGCCGCAATACCGGCCCGATCCTCGTCAACAGCTCCGGCAATCCCGGCCTGGCCCAGGGCGGCAGCGGCGATCTGCTCGCGGGATTCATCGGCGGCCTGCTGGCCCAGCCGCTCCTTCTCCAGGGCGACATCGCCCGGCTCCTTTCCTTCGCCGTTTGGGAACACGGCCAATCCGCCGACCGGCTGGCGAAGAAGTCCGCCAACTGGATCATCCGCGATCTCGCCGTCGAACTCGGGCGCGAAGTCGTCACCGGTTGACCCGGCAACGGCGCGGGGCGGATCGGTGGGCTTTCAACCATGCGCAAGATCAACACCCACGAGCTGGAAGAAGTCTCCTGGACTTCGCCCAAGGGGAAGTTCGGCGGCTTCGGGAAGGAGATTTCCGAAGCGCTCGGACGCGACCCGGAATCGACCGACCTCCAAAAACGCCATCCGTTCGACGTCGAGCTGATGCGCATTCCGCCGGGCAAGTCCTCCTGCCCGTATCATTCCCACAGCGCACAGTGGGAATTCTTCCACGTCCTCGCCGGGCAAGGTGCCGTGCGCCATCAGGACGGCGCCACGGCGGTCGGTCCGGGCGACGCCTTCCTCTTTCCGCCCGGCGAGCCGCACGAGCTGATCAATGACGGCACGGTGGATCTCCTCGTCTATGTCGTGGCCGACAACCCCATCGGCGAATCCTGCCACTACCCCGACAGCGGCAAATGGCTGGTGCGCTCCCCGGAGCGGCGGCTGATCCGGTCCAACGACCTGGACTACTACGACGGCGAGGAGTAAGGCGGCTTGGCTCCCGGTTTCCCGTCACGGGAAGTTCACCGGGGCGTCTCGGGTCCGTCTCGGGGCGGTGGCGGAATGGGTTCGTCGGACACGGCCGGTTGGACCGTGTTCGCCGAACGAATGAACACCTTGAACTACGTGGGCGGGCGAGTCCTCGCCCGGGGACAGTCGGCCGGAGCGTATCGCCTGCGCCTGGCGGAATCGACGGCCGACGTGCGGGCCGCCCAGGCGCTGCGCTTCATCGTCTTCAACCTGGAGATGAACGAGGGGCTGGAGTCTTCCTACGCCACGCTGCGGGACGAGGACCCTTTCGACGCGATCTGCGACCACCTGCTGGTGGAGGAAGAGGCGACGGGCGATGTGGTGGGGACGTATCGGCTGCAGACGGGGATGCGGGCGGCGGCGCACCGGGGCTTCTACAGCGCGCAGGAGTTCGATCTCTTCCCGTTGGAACCGCTCCGGCCGCAACTCGTGGAGCTGGGCCGCGCGTGCGTCCATGTGCGCCACCGGAACCTCGCGGTGCTGGCGCTCTTGTGGAAAGGCATCGCCGCTTATGCCCGCGAGCGGGGAGGACGCTACCTGATCGGATGCAGCTCCTTGTCCTCGACCGACGCGACGGTGGGGGCCTCGGCCTACTCGCACCTCATGCGGCGGCATCTGGTGGCGGAGGCGTTCCAGGTGGTGCCCCAGCCCGGTTGGGAATGTCCGCTGGACCGTCTGGCCGAAGAGACGCCGAAGATCCCCCGGCTGCTGACGGCGTATCTCTCCTTCGGCGCGAAGATCTGTGGCCGGCCGGCCATCGACCGCGAGTTCCGCACGATCGACTTCTTCACCCTGCTGGACCTCCAGGACCTGCCGGAAGAGACGGTCAACCGCTTCCTGAAATAGACGACCATGCTTCCGGGTGGACACCCCCGTCTGCTGCGCTGCTCCGACGCTCTGGGTGGCGTCGTCAGGGACACGGGCAGTCGGGGAGGCGGACGGGGCTGTCCGCCCGGAAGCGAGGAAACCCGTGCCGGATCGAAGGGTTCGCCGCATCCCGTTCGCGCGGCCACGAGGCTCGCCCGGTTCCTGCTGGTCTGCGCGGCGGCACTGGCGGACTTCACCCTGCTAGTTTGGCCTACGGGCCCAGACAACAAGGTCCGGGCGCGGACACAATGGTGCCACCGCTGGGCGCGTCGGTTCGCAGTTTGCCTGCGGCTGGAGGTCACGGTGGAGGGCGACCCGCCCGCAGAGGGTCTGCTGGTCGCGAACCACGTCTCTTACCTCGACATCGTGGCGCTCGCGACGACCCGCCCGCTCGTCTTCGTCTCCAAGGCCGAGGTGCGTTCCTGGCCGGTGATCGGCTGGCTGACGCGTTGCGCCGGGACGCTCTTCCTGAAACGCGAGGCCAAGGCGGACGTCGCGCGCGTGGGACAAGGGTTCGCCCCGTTGGTCGAGGCGGGGGAAGTGGTCGCGTTGTTCCCCGAAGGCACGAGTTCCGGCGGGGGAACAGTCCTGCCGTTCAAGCCGTCGCTCTTCGCCCCGGCGGCGGAACGGGGCTGGGCCGTCACCCCGGCCGCGATCCGCTACGAGCTGGAGGACGGCGATGTCCCGAGCGAAGTGGCGTATTGGGGCGACATGACGTTCTTCCCGCACTTCCTGAACCTCCTGTCGAAAAGCCGCATTCGGGCGACGATCCGCTACGGCGAACCGATCCGCGGCGTGCCGGACCGCAAGGCCTTGGCGAAGGCGGCGGAGAGAAGCGTGCAGCAGATGCACCGGCTGAATTCGGAACCGACGTCCGGGCGTTGAGGACAGCGCGGGAACCATGCGGCTTGGCGATCGACCACAATGGCTAGAGACACAGGCGGGCAGGGCTTCCAAGTCCGCCCCTACCCAGCGGCTGATGGAACGTCGATCTCAGCGTTCCACAACACGGAAGAACCGGTTGGTCGAGCTCTCGTCGGCCGGCAGATCCACGACGATGAACCCATCTTGGATGCGAAGCTCGTTGGTGACCGTCTGCCAAGCGGAGTCGGACTCGGTCGGGACCGAATCCCGTGACTGGAGTTCCAAGCGGCCCAGATCTGGCGGCAGACCGTCGCTGGTTTCATCGGCGAAGTGGAGACGGTAGCCACCGCCAGGAAGCGGTTCGGGAGGAAGGATCTGCTGGCGGACGACCACCGTGAGATGGACAGGGGGACTGGTGATGGTCTGGAAAGCATTGGAGACGATGAAGGAATACAGCCCCGCAGCTTGCCGGTTTGTCACCGGCCCAACAGCAAGCGCGGAGATGTCCGATTCTTCAATGGGGTGTCCGTCTTTGAACCACTGAAACGACAGGGGACGATAGCCAGCAGCATTGGCCTCAAGGGTAACTGTTTCCCCGATTGAAACGACACGGTTTGCCGAGTTGGTGGCCAAGAAAAGCGCGGTTGGGATGCCTTTCCAAACACAGTGGTTCTCCATGTCGGTCACATATATGCAGCCGTCCGGCGCATACACGAGATCCCTTGGGCCACGAAAAATCGCGTGGGGTCCGGTTCCGGCGGTTAAACCCGCATATCCAGGTCTTCCGCCGATGGTGAACAACGCGCCTTCCTTAGAGATTTGGCGGATGCTGTAGTTTTTGTAGTCGGCGACGAGGAGCGAGCCATCTGGTCCCAAGGCTGGTCCGTGAGGCTGGTTGAGCTGTCCCAAGACTCCTTGCCCATCTGCCGAACCAGCGGCTGAACCGCCGACCACGGTTGAAACGTATCCATCTGGGGAAAGTTTCCGAATCGAATGACTGTATTCGTCGGCGATGAACAGATTTCCAGATGCGTCCAAGACTATGCCGATGGGATGGCGGAAAATCGCATTGTTTGCAGGGCCATCGACAGGAACCCCTGTATCGGGCGAGAACTGAGATGTAAGCCGATGTTTGCCAGCGACCGTTGAGACCATTCCATTGGTGTCGATCAGCCGGATGACATGGTTGTGGGTGTCTGCGACGAAAAGCTTTCCCGAGGGAGCTACGGCCAATCCTGCTGGGCGGTTGAACTGTGCCTGGGCAGCGGGGCCGTTGCGATACCCCGGTTGACCGTTTCCGGCAACGCCCGTGAAAGAACCTTCGGAGTTGAGCTTCTGGATCTGGTGCGCGCCCGTTGCTGAAACAAAGATGTTTCCCGAACGGTCCACGCAGACTGCGTATCCTGCGCCGTATCGGGCATAAGGTCGTGAAACCACCCCATTGGTGTCGATCACCATCAGCCCAAGACCGACTGCGTCTGAAACCACCAGCTTTCCATCCGGTCTGAGAGCTATTCCATGTGGCCAACGATTTGTGCCGAGATCGGCAAAAACAACGAAGGTCCAAGGGGGAGCAGTCTTGACCGTAATAGGAGTCAAGTTGGTTGTTCCAAGTTCATTG
>CAMLMI010000074.1 GCA_946480965.1 uncultured Verrucomicrobiales bacterium
CGGGTCGGCGCAGACGCTCGCGTTCCGCCTGCTGCCGGGCACCGGGTCCGGAGCCCTGATCGATCCCGCCACCGGCGCGATTTCGTGGCAGACCACCGGAGCCCACGGCGGCACCACCAACCTCTTCTCGCTGGTCGTTGCGGACAACGGCACGCCCAGCCTCTCGGCCACGCAGACCTTCCGCGTCCGCGTTTTCGAGGAGAACACCGCGCCCGTCGTCCAGCCTTCGGTCCTCCTGGTGGCGGACGAAGGGTCGCTCTTCAACCCCGTGCTGACCGCCCAGGACTCCGACGTTCCGGCCCAGTCGCTCACGTGGCAGATGCTCCAGGGCGCTCCCGCCGGGCTGCTGCTCAATCCCTCCGGCCAGATCCTCTGGACCCCGGGCGAATCCGCCGGGCCGGGCACGAACTTCTTCTCCGTGCGCGTGACCGACAGCGGTTTCCCGGCGCTCTCCGCCACCCAGGCCGTCACGCTCGTCGTCCAGGAGGTCAACCTCCCGCCGGTGCTCGCGCCCGTATCGCCGAAGGCCGCCTTCGTCGGCGTGCAGTTGACCGTGACCAACACGGCCACCGATCCGGACCAGCCCGCGAACCAGCTCACCTTCAGCCTGGGAGCCGGCGCGCCGCGCGGAGCCCGGATCAATCCGACCAACGGCGTCTTCACCTGGACGCCCACGCCGGAATACGCCTCCACCACCGTGCCGATCACCATCCGCGTGACCGACGATGGGTTGCCCGCGCTCGTCGCCTCGACCGTGTTTGAAGTGCTGCTCGGCGACTTCATGGGCATCGAGATCGGTTCCGCCGTGGTGCTGACGAACGAAGCCGCCGCCCTGCCCATCCGCCTCACCGGCACGGCCAACATCACCAACGCCACCGCCGTCATCACGGTTGGAGGCCCGGTGCTGGCTTCCGCAACGGTGGCGACCGTTCCCGCCCATCTCCAGGGTGCGACGCTCACGCCGCTGGGCAACAACCGCTACGCGCTGCGGCTGGTCTCCAGCGGCGGTCTGGTCGGATCGACCAACGCCGTGGCGATGTTCCAGTTCACCGCGACCAACGCCGGGCCTTCCGCCTTCGTGTCCGTGACCGTCTCCGAGGTCACCGGCACGCGCGCCACCGGCTCGGCCGTGGATTCCGTCGGCTCGGCGGATGGACGGATCGTGTTCATCAACCGCGAACCGCTGATGGAACTCGCGCGGCAACCGCTCGATTCCCTCACGCTCTTCGGCCGACCAGGCACCGGATACGAGCTCCAGTTCGGCACCAACCTCCTCGCCGGAGGCTGGCGCGGCCTGGACCGCATTCCGCTGACCAACCGCGTGCTCTCGCTGCCGGCCGTGGTGACGAACGGGCTCGGCTTCTTCCGCACGATGGAGCTCGGACAGCCCCGGCCGTTGCTCGACCTGCTGGGCTACGGATCGGGCACGATGGAGTTCATGCTCTACGGCGAGGCCGGGGCCAGCTACGACATCCAGACCTCGCCACAGATTGTCGGCGGCACCTGGACCACGCGCCAGACGGTCGCCCTGGCCGTGGGCTACCGCGCCGTCACGCTGGCGCCGCCGGGCGACGGCGTCTTCTTCGTGCGTGCCGTGAAACGATAGACCTCCCATCCTCCCGCGCATGGCCATGCCCTATCCGACCATCATCCCCGGGCTCCGCAGCCCGGCCGCCACCGTCAACGGCCTCGTCTATTTCGGCCGGATGCTCGACAAGATCCGCCTCGCCGCCGCCGGCCGCCTGCCCGAGGGCTGGCAGCCGATGCGCGGCTCCGCCATGAAGAACAGCTTCGACGACCGCTGCTGCCGCTTCCTCGCCATCGACTACGCGGCGCTGGAGGCCGAGACGCTGAAGGGCGACAAGACGGACGAGGAGCTGCTCGAATGGGCCTTCGCCCACGGACGCCGTCCCGACGAGCAACAGATCGAGGTCTGGAACGGGTTCATGCTCAAGCGCGGCTGGCGCGACGCGGGGACGGCCCGCCTGAACGAGCGCCTCGCCGAGATCGGCCTCCCGCCCGGCACCGTCCAGACCATGTTCGAGTTCATCGATCTGGACGAAGGCCGCCTGACGCTGCCCGTGAAGGACTGAAGCCCGGCCGAAGCCCCGCCAACAGCGGACGGCCTCCGGTCCGATCCAGTGTGAGGGAAGATTCCGCGTGCAGGAGATTCCGGACGGTGGCTTGTTTGGATTGCGCCATGAAGATGCCTGTTCTCTCGCTCCTCTGCGCCGTCGGCATCCTGCTGGCGGGATGCCAGAACCCGTCGCCGTTGAGCCCGGCGGAGAAGGCGCGCTACGGCGAGATGCTGAGATCGGGGAAGGTTCGGACCAGCTTTGAGAAGGGAGCCAGGCTCTCCGTTTCCAGACAGCTTCAGGTGTTGGCTCTGGCGGAAGGGTGCGGCATCCGTGAGCCATCGGTCATCAGGAGTGGCCGCACCGTTCCCATCGACGGGTTGGTCGTCTCGGTTAATGGGGCGGACCGCGTGGAGGGACGCAGCCGTTTCTTTGAGAGCATCCCAATCTACGAAGCCGGATGGATCAAGGAGTGGGAAGACAAGGTCGAGAACATCCAACGCGTCGGACGCTTCTGGGCCGATGGGGATGAGAAGACGATGGAGCATCTTCGCCGCTACGATTTCTGGGGAAAGCCGATTGAAATCAGCATTTCGCAATCAGTGGACGTGGCCTCGGCGGACCGTATCGTGGCGTTGCTGGATGCCAAGAGAGTTCGGTTTCCCGGGGAGAGCGCAGGGATACCCTCAGCCGATCGGCTGGAATTCGATGGGTTGGCGGAGAGAGGATTTCAGCCGGTGGGAATCAGCAAGAGTTCTTCTGAGGGTTGCTACGGGTTGGGTTTTTACAGCCCAAGCCGAGGGAGTTTATCCTTGGATGTCCGGTTGGAAGAAGAGTCCGTGGTCGTCGAAAGCATCGCCAGAATCCACTTCTGACTCCTTCACAGCAGCGAATCCGCCAGGCGGGCGATGTTCTGGAGGACGCGGAGGGTGACGGGGCGTTGGCGCCATTCTTCCAGGGTCAGGCGGTCGCTGTCGGCGAGGCGGCGGTTCTCGATCTCGCGCAGGCGGCGGACGGTTTCGCCGCAGTAGAGCACGAGGTTGATCTCGGCGTTCAGGGCGAAGGAGCGGATATCGATGTTGGTCGAGCCCAGGACCGCGATGTCGTCGTCCACGGTCAGGTGCTTGGCGTGCAGGAAACGCGGCCGGTAGAGGCGGATCTCGACGCCGGAGGCCAGCAGCTCGTCGTAGAAGGCGCGCTGGGCGAACTGGGTGAAGGTCTGGTTCGCGTGGGCGGAGAGGACGAGCACGACTTCCACGCCGCGCCGCGCGGCCGAGCGCATGGCCTGGAGGAAGGGTTCGTCGGGGACGAAATACGGGGTGGTCAGCACCACGCGCTTGCGGGCGGCATAGAGCAGGGAGACGAAGTGTTCCTGGGCGTTTTCGCGTTCGTAGCCGGGGCCGCTGGGCAGCAGTTGGGCGACGGTGCCGCCGGTGGGGTCGAGCGGCGGGAAATGGACGGATTGATCCAGCACTTCGCCGGTCTCGAAAAAGTAGTCGGTGACGAACACGGCCTGGAGCTGGGCGGTGATCGGGCCGGTGACGCGCACGACGAGCTCCTCGTTCGGGAAGCCCTTCACGAATTCCGCGTCCACCACGTTCTGCGAGCCGGTGTAGCCGACGGCGCCGTCGATCACGACGATCTTGCGGTGGTTCCGGAGATCGAAGCGGGCGGCGTTCCGGCGGAACAATCCGGCTTCCATCATGGCGTGCAGATCGACGCCGACGGCGCGGAGCTCCGGGCCGAGACGTTTCAGGCCGCGCTTTGAACCCACGGCGTCCATCAACACGCGGCACTTCACGCCGCGCCGAGCGGCGCGGATGAGGGCATCGGCCACGAGGCGGCCGGTGGTGTCGGCCTCGAAGATGTAGAAGAGCAGATGGACCTGGTCGCGGGCGGCGTCGATGTCGGCCACCATCCGGCGGAGGCTGGTGTCGTAGTCGTCGAGCAGCTCGACGTGGTTTCCGCCAAAGGGCTCGAAGTCGCCGAGGTTGGAGGCGAGTTGCACCAGCGGCTGGAGGTGTTTCGGCAGGACGGGATGGAGCGCGGGTTGTTGGGCCAGGCCGCGCTGGGCTTCGCGGATGCGGCTGGAGGCGCGGCGCTGCTGCTCGATGCGGCGGCGCGGAAGATAGATGCGGCCGATCATCGCGTAGAGCACGAGGCCGGGCAGGGGAAACAGGAAGATGAGGAGCAGCCAGGTGCGCGTCGCCGCCGTGCTTCGCTGCTGCGGCACGTAGATCAACATGGCGAGGCGGATGCCCCACTCGCTGATCAGGTAGGCGAGGCTCCAGTTCATCGACCGGGGAAAGTCCAAGGTCCAAAGTCCAAGGTTGGCGGCGCGAACGGAGCGCGGACGGTCACGTCCGCGCTCCGATCATCGGCGCTCGTCCGGATCACAGCACCACCTCTTCGATCTTCACTTCAGCGGCCGTGGGTCTGGGGCGCTTTTCCGGTCGGGTGAAGAGACCGCGCCAGAAGCCGAGGCCATAGACGACATGGGTCAGGACGATCAATGGAGCGACCCGAAGCAACAGGCCGAAGTTGTCGCGTGTGACCCACAACGCCTGCAAACCGACCAAAACCGCGTGGGCTGCCAGTGGCAGAAGAAAGAGCGGGGGCAAGGCAACGACCGCGAGCAGATACACCACGAACAGCGGCGGCGCGAAGTTCACGGCCGAACCCAGGGAAGGATGCCGCCGGAACTGCTCGGCGCGGCCCCGGCCGTAGTTGAGCAGCATCTTCATGAAGGAGCGCAGATTCGGACGAGGGCGTCGCAGGACGAAGACGCGGGGATCATAGACCAGCTTGCCGCCGCGTTTCTGGAGTTCGTCCATCAGCGCGTTTTCCTCGTTGGGATAGAGCGCTTCGTCGAAGCCGCCCAGCTCCAGCACCGGCTCGCGACGGGCGAGTAGGTTGCAGAGGATCAGTTCCTTCTCGCTGGAGTTGCGGGCTTCGCCCACGGGCCAGTAGCGGGCGCGGCTAGGGCCAAAGGCGAGCCAAGAGGCCATCGTGCGGGCAAAGGCTTGCTCCAGCGGCGGCGCGTCCTCGGGGCACAGATTGGGGCCGCCGACCATGACCACTTCGGGACGGCGGAAATGTTCGACGGCGCGTCGCAGTGCGTCGGGCTCCGGGCGTGAATCGTCGTCCAGGAAGAAGATCAGTTCGCCGGTGGCTTGGCGGAGGGCGAGGTTGCGCTGGACGGAGGGCTGGCGGCCGCGCGCGAGCAGCACCTGGAGGCGGTCCTTCGGATAATCCAGCGCGCGCACCGCCGAAAGCGCGGCCACTTCCCGTTCATCGGGGCGGGCGGGCACAATGATCGTGACGGTCGGGAGCGGCGCGGACACGCGCGCAGTGTGGCTGTATCCGCCCGACGGACGGAAACTGAAATCTTCCGGCCAAAGAAAAAGCCCGCCGGGTGGGCGGGCTTCGTCGGTCCGGGGATCGCGTCCGTTCTCAGGGCAGGATCTTGACCTGGATGTTGCGGTAGTGGGCCTCGCTGCCGGGGTCGTGGCCCTGGAGGGCGAAGGTGCCGCTCTCGATCAGGCGGCCCGAAAAGCCGGCCGGGCGCTTCTTGTCGGCGGGCTCGGTGTAGTCCGCGATCACCTTGTCGTTGACCTTGGTGACGATGTGCTTGCCCTCGACCTTGATCTCCATCGTGAACCACTCGTTGTCCTTGGCCGGGGCCTCGTAGTTGTCGGCGATGCCGTAGAGACCGGCGGTGCGCTTGGGGTCGCTCTGGCTGTTGTTGACCTGCACCTCGTAGCCCTTGGAAGGCCAGCCGTCCTTCTGGAACTTGGTGTGGAAATAAACGCCGGAGTTCGCCTTGGGCTTGGTCATGATCTCCAGCTTCAGGACGAAGTTGGTGAAGTTCCCGCCGTTGACCGGGCCGGTGTAGAAGAGGTGGGCGCGTTCGCCCTTCACCACAAGGGCACCGTCCTTCACGGAGAAGGTCGAGGGGTTTTCGTTGGCGGTCCAACCGTCGAGGTTCTTGCCGTTGAAAAGGGAGACCCAGCCGCCGGAGTTCTGGGCCGAGACGCAGCCGACGGCCAGAAGCGCCGGGGCCAGCAGGGCCATGCAGGATTTGAAGGGATTCATCGGAGGCTTGAATGACTGCCCGGCCATGCGCTGTCAATGCGGCGGGCGTCCCGAAACCGGGGAGATGGCCTGTCGAAGAAACCGACAGGCTTCCGCGCGACCCGGAGCGCGCCGGAACGGTCTCCGTTGCTGGACATGCCTTGCGGGATGGCTACCGTCGCGCGCATGTCGCGCCGCAGACCGTTCCACTTCGGCTGGTTCCTTCCGCTCGCCATCCTCGCCGCCACGTCCGGTCGGGCCCAGATCGATCCGCCCGGGTTCCGTCCCCGGCCCTACGGTTCCCACGCGCTGGTGCAGGCCACGCTCCATGTCCGTCCCGGCGTGGTGGTGAGCAACGCGACGGTCGTGGTGCGGGACGGGCGCATCGTGGCCGCTGGAACCGGCGTGGCGACGCCGGCCGACGCGCGGGTCTGGGACTGCTCCGGACTGACCATCTACGCGGGTTTCATCGATCCCTATGTCGTCGGCGTGACCAACAGCCGTCCGGCGGAGGCCGCGTCGGATGGTCCGGCGGAACCCCCGGGATCGTCCGCGGCGGCCGGTCCGAAGTTCTTCGGCGTGCCGGGGCAGGAACGCGATCCCGGCGGGGCGGGACCGGCCCACGGGATTCCCGACGTGACGCCGGAGTTCCGCGTCGGCCGGGTCTGGGGGCAGAACCCGGCGTTGGCGAAGGAGCTGCGCGGGCTCGGCTTCGCGGTCGCGCACATCGTGCCGGGCGACGGCATCTTCCGGGGGCAGGGCGCGGTGGTGGCGCTGGGCGAAAGCTCGCCGAACGAAGCCATGCTCCGGCCCGACGCGTCGCAGATCGTTGCCTTCCGCGCGCTGGCGGGAAGCGAGGGATATCCGAACTCCCTCATGGGCGTGATCGCCACCATTCGCCAGGCGGGCTTCGACGCGCAGCACTACCGGGTGGATCGGGAGGACTTCCGGCAACGCCCGCACGCCCGTCCGCGCCCGGCCCACAACGAGGCGCTGGAAGCGCTCCAGCCCGCCGGGCACGCGCAGCCGGTGTTCTTCGAGCCGGGCAGCGCGTTGATGGTGGACCGCGCCGGGCGCATCGCGGACGAGCTGGGCCTGACGAACCGCGTGATCGTCGCGAGCGGCGAGGAGTGGCGCCGGCCCGATCTGGCCGCGCAGGTGAAGGCTCCGTTCATCGTGCCGGTGGATTTCCCCGCGCTGCCCAAGCTGCCCGACGACCGGGCCTGGGACCAGATCTTGCTGGACGACCTGCGCGCCTGGGACTGGGCGGCGGAGAACCCCGCCGTGTTGCACCGGGCCGGGCTCGAAGTGGCTCTGACCACGCACGCGCTGCCGGACCGGAAGAGCTTCCGCGGGAACCTGCGCGCAGCGTTGGACCGGGGGCTCGACGCGACCGACGCCCTGGCCGCGTTGACCACCGTGCCCGCGAAGCTGCTGGGGATGTCCGACACGCTCGGCACCGTCGAGGCGGGCCGCATCGCGAACCTCATCGTCGTGGCGGGCGACTACTTCGATCCCGAGTCGAAGATCCGCAGCGTGTGGATCGATGGCCGTGCCCACGAGATGGCCACCGACAAGCCCGCGGAGGAAACCGGCGAGAGTTCCGAGGCCAGACAGAAGGCGCAGACGAAGAAGAAGGAGCAGCGGGAACTGGCCGCGAAACGCTTGGCGCGATCGCCCTTGATCGACCGTGGTCCGCTCACCAATCCCCCCGCCGTCGTGGTGCGCGGCGCGACGGTCTGGACCTCGGGAGCGGTCGGCATCGTGACCAACGCCAGTCTCGTGATCGCCGGTGGCAAGGTCGTGGCCGTTTCCCCGTCCGCCGAGATCCCGTCCGCCGCGCACGTCGTCGAAGGGCTGGGGCTGCACGTCACTCCCGGCATCATCGACGCCCACAGCCATTCGATGATCCTCGGCGGCGTCAACGAAGGCATCCTGCCCAGCACGGCGATGGTCCGCATCGGCGACGTGGTGAACTCCGAGACGGACAACATCCGCCAGCAGCTCGCCGGCGGGACGACCATCGCGAACCTCCTGCACGGCTCGGCCAATCCCATTGGCGGCCAGAGCGCCGTGATCAAGCTGCGCGACGGCCAGGGGCCGGAAGGGTTGAAGCTCGCGGGTGCGCCGGGCGGCATCAAGTTCGCCCTTGGCGAGAACGTGAAGCAGGCCAACTGGGGCGACAGGAACGTGACCCGGTTTCCCCAGAGCCGCATGGGCGTGCCGACCTTCTACGTGAACCGCTTCACCGCCGCGCAGCAGTATCGCGAGGCTTGGAAGAACTGGCGCGAGGCCGGGGTGCCCCCGCGCCGCGACCTGGAGCTGGAGGCCATCGGCGAGATCCTCGAAGGCTCGCGCCTCATCCACTGCCACAGCTACCGGCAGGACGAGATCCTCGCCTTTCTCCGCACGATGGAGTCGTTCCAGGTCCGCGTGGCCACGCTCCAGCACATCCTGGAAGGCTACAAGGTGGCCGACGAGATCGCGCGGCACGGCGCGGGCGCGAGCAGCTTCTCCGACTGGTGGGCCTACAAATACGAGGTCATCGACGCCATTCCCCACAACGGCAGCCTGCTCCGCGAACGCGGCGTCTCGGTCAGCTTCAACTCCGATTCCAACGACCATGCCCGCCGTCTGAACCTCGAGGCGGCCAAGGCCGTGAAGTATGGCGGCACGCCGGAGGACGAGGCCCTGAAGTTCGTCACCCTCAACCCGGCCCGACAGCTCGGCATCGCCGACCGCGTGGGTTCGTTGGAGGTCGGCAAGGATGGCGACTTCGTCCTCTGGTCCGGCCATCCGCTCGACTCCCGCAGCGTCTGCCTCCAGACGTGGATCGAGGGCCGGCAATACTTCGACCGGGCGCGGGAAGCGGAGCGCGTCGGTCGCCTGGCGGAGGAACGGGAAGCGCTGGTCGCCAAGGCCAGGAAACTGTCGGCCGGGGGCGGCGACGCCTCCGCCGGCGACAAGGCGCGGGAGAAGTTCTTCCTCCGCGTCTTCGAGCACGCCCGCCAGTCCGGTGTCCTGAACTGCGAGGACTGCCAATTGCCATTCTGAACCCGACCGGCCATGAAACCCCTTGTCCCCGCCCTTCTCGCGCTCGGCCTCTGCGCCGCCGTTTTGCCCGCCCGGGCCGCTTCGCTGCTGTTGACCAACGGCATCCTCCACACCGTCTCCGGGCCGTCCCTCACCAACGCCTCGCTGCTCATCCGCGACGGCAAGATCGCCGCGCTCGGGACGGATCTCGCGTTGCCTGCCGACACCGTCGTTGACCTTGGCGGCCGACAGGTGTTCCCCGGGCTGGTCTCGCCCACCACCATTCTCGGCCTTCAGGAGATCGATTCCGTCCGTGCCACGATCGACACCACGGAGGTCGGCTCCTTCACGCCCGACGTCTTCTCGTGGGTCGCGGTCAATCCCGACTCCGAGCTCATCCCCGTGGCCCGGGCCAACGGCTACACCCACGTTCAGCCCATTCCGCTCGGAGGGTTGGTCGCCGGACAGTCGTCGGTGATCCAGCTCGCCGGTTGGACCATCGAGGAGATGGCCATCCGCCGGTCGGCCGGGCTGCACCTGTATTGGCCCGGCTTCCGGCTGGACATGACCCCGAAGGAGCGCTTCACCGGGCGCGGCAAGTGGAAGTCCCCGCAGGACCAGGTGAAGGAACGCGACGAGAAGCTGCGCGAGATCGACGGCTTCTTCAACGAGGCCGGGGCCTACGCCAGGGCGCGCGAGGCCGGGATCGATGCGCCGGGCTTCAAGCCCGTGCCCGCCTGGGAGGCCATGCGGCCCGTGCTGCGCGGCGAGGTGCCGCTCTTCATCCACGCCGACGAAGCCCAGCAGATCGAATCCGCCGTGGGCTGGGCCATGAAGCGCCGCCTGAAGATGGTCCTCGCCGGCGGGCGGGACGCTTGGCGCGTGGCCGGGCTGCTGGCCGACAACCGCATCCCCGTGGCCTACGAGCACGTCTTCACCCAGCCCGTGCGCGACACCGACGCCTACGACACGCACTTCTCCGCCCCGGCGGTGCTGGCCAGGGCCGGGGTCAAGGTGTCCTTCACCGACGGCACCGACCGCTTCGGCGCTTCGAACATCCGCAACGTGCCCTACGCCGCCGCCCAGGCCGTGGCCTTCGGCCTGCCGCGCGACGAGGCGATCAAGGGGCTCACGCTCCATCCGGCGGAGCTGCTGGGCTTGGCGGATCGGCTCGGATCGCTGGAAACGGGCAAGGACGCCACCTTCTTCGTCGCCGACGGCGACATCCTCGACCTCCGCGCCAACGTCGTCCGCATGTGGATCGGCGGCCGGGAGGTTTCCCTCGAAAGCCGCCACACCCGCCTCTACGAACGCTACCGCAGCCGTCCCAAACCCTGAACGGATCGGGACCGCTCCTTGGCGGCAAGCGGTCTCAAAAAAAAGCCACCGTCGCCGAAGAGGCGACGGTGGCGGGCGACGGACGGTAAGGGATCAGGCGAGATCGAACCGGTCGAGGTTCATCACCTTGGTCCATGCGGCGATGAAATCCGCGACGAACTTCTGCTGGCCGTCGGCGCAGCCATAGACCTCGGCGAGGGCGCGGAGGATGGAGTTGGAGCCGAAGACGAGGTCCATGCGGGTGGCGGTCCATTTGACGGCACCGGTCTTGCGGTCGTGGCCGGTGAAGGCGTTGCCGCAAGGGGAGGCGGATTTCCACTCCGTGGCCATGTCGAGCAGGTTCACGAAGAAGTCGTTGTTCAACGCGCCGGGGCGGGCGGTGAAGACGCCGTAGGAGGAGCCGTCGGCGTTGGTCTGGAGGACGCGCATTCCGCCGACGAGCGCGGTCATCTCCGGCGCGGTCAGGGTGAGGAGCTGCGCCTTGTCGATCAGCAGCGCCTCGGCGGGGATGGTGTATTTGCCCTTCACGTAGTTGCGGAAACCGTCGGCGATGGGCTCCAGCACGGAGAAGGATTCCACGTCGGTCTGCGCCTGCGTGGCATCGGTCCGGCCCGGGGTGAAGGGCACGGTGACATCCTGCCCGGCGGCCTTCGCGGCCTTCTCCACGCCCACGCCGCCGGCGAGAACGATGAGATCGGCGAGGGAGACTTTCTTGCCGCCCGCAGCGGTCTGGTTGAAGTCGGCCTGGATGCCTTCCAGCACGCCCAGCACCTTGGAGAGCTGGGGTGGATTGTTGACCTGCCAGAATTTCTGCGGGGCCAGACGGATGCGTGCGCCGTTCGCGCCGCCGCGCTTGTCGGAGCCGCGGAAGGTGGAGGCTGAAGCCCACGCGGTGGAGACGAGTTCGGAGACGGACAAGCCGCTGGCCGCGATCTTGGCCTTCAGCGCGGCGATGTCCTGAGCGTCCACCAGCGGATGGTTCACGGCCGGCACGGGGTCCTGCCAGATCAGCTCTTCCTTCGGCACCTCGGGTCCGAGGTAACGGGCGCGCGGGCCCATGTCGCGGTGGGTGAGCTTGAACCAGGCCCTTGCAAAGGCGTCGGCGAACTGGCCGGGGTTTTCTAAGAAACGGCGCGAGATCTTCTCGTAGGCCGGATCGAAGCGCAGCGCGAGGTCGGTCGTGAGCATCGTCGGGAGGAGCTTCTTCGACGCGTCGTGAGCGTGCGGAATGGTGGCTCCGGCACCTTTGGCGGTCCACTGGTGCGCGCCGGCCGGGCTCTTGGTCAGCTCCCACTCGAAGCCGAACAAGTTTTCAAAGAAGTTGTTGCTCCACTTCGTCGGCGTCGTGGTCCAGGTGACCTCCAGGCCGCTGGTGATGGTGTCGGCGCCCTTGCCGGTGCCGAAGCTGTTGGCCCAGCCGAAGCCCTGGGCCTCGATGGGCGCGGCTTCGGGATCGGGACCGACATGCGTGGCGGGACCGGCTCCGTGCGTCTTGCCGAAGCTGTGGCCGCCGGCGATGAGCGCGACGGTTTCCTCGTCGTTCATCGCCATGCGGGCGAAGGTTTCGCGGATGTCCCGCGCGGCGGCGAGGGGATCGGGATTTCCGTCGGGTCCTTCGGGATTCACGTAGATGAGTCCCATCTGCACGGCGGCGAGCGGGTTCTCCAGGTCGCGGTCCCCGGAGTAGCGGCTGTTCGGCTTGTCGCTCGTGGCCAGCCAGGTCTTCTCCGAGCCCCAATAGACGTCATGGTCGGGCTCCCAGGTGTCTTCGCGTCCGCCGGCGAAGCCGAAGGTTTTGAAGCCCATCGTTTCGAGGGCGACGTTGCCGGCGAGGATCATCAGGTCCGCCCAGGAGATCTTCCGGCCATACTTCTGCTTGATCGGCCAGAGGAGACGGCGCGCCTTGTCGAGGCTGACGTTGTCGGGCCAAGAGTTCAGCGGGGCGAAGCGCTGTTGGCCGCGTCCGCCGCCGCCACGGCCGTCACCGGTGCGGTAGGTGCCGGCGCTGTGCCAGGCCATGCGGATGAAGAGCGGTCCGTAGTGGCCGAAGTCGGCGGGCCACCAGTCCTGCGAATCGGTCATCAAAGCCACGAGATCCTGCTTCAGCGCAGCGTAGTCCAGGCTCTGGAATTCCTTGGCGTAGTCGAAGTCGCCGCCCATCGGGTCGGACTTGGAGGAATGCTGGTTCAGCAGCTCGACGTTGAGCTGGTTCGGCCACCAGTCCTGGTTCGTGGTGGCTTTGCCCGAGAAGGCGGCGCCGTGGTTGAAGGGGCATTTCGGTTCGGATGACATGGCGATGTGTGTGTTGTTGGTTCCGGTGACTGGATGTCCGTGAGTCCGCGCATTCAACCGCCGGGGAGGCGATGGTTGAAATACTTGTTTCCTAAATCCACCATAGGAATCGCCTATGGAAATGCACCAGCTCCGCTACGCCGTGGCCGTGGCGCGCACCGGGAACTTTTCCCGCGCCGCCGAACAGTGCCACGTCGCCCAGCCCTCCCTCAGCCAGCAGATCCAGAAGCTGGAGGAGGAGCTCGGCGAACGGCTCTTCGACCGCATGAAGCGCACGGCCAAACCCACGCCGCACGGCGAGGCCTTCCTGCGCCGCGCCGTCCGCATCCTGGAGGAGGTCGATGCCGCCAAGCGCGAGGCCCGCGAGGCCAACGGACTCCTGCGCGGCAAGCTGGCCGTCGGTGTCCTGCCCACCATCGCGCCGTATCTGCTGACCGAGGTGCTGATGGCCTTCTCGGGAAACTTCCCCGGCATCGAGACCGAGGTCCATGAGGACACCACCGCGCAGCTCCTCAAACAGGTGCTGGCCTACGAGCTGGACCTCGCGCTCGTCAGCCGCCCCATCGACGAGGCGCGCTTCGAGGTCCGCGAATTGTTTCGCGAAGAGCTGAAGCTGGCCTTGCCGCCGGGCCATCCGCTCGCGCGCAAACGCTCCGTGAGCGCGGAGGACCTGCGGGAAGAAGAGTTGATCGTGATGAAGCCCGGCCATTGCCTGGGCGACCAGGTGCTGGGCTTCTGCGACCGGCTCCAGCTCAACCCGAGGATCAGCTTCCGAGGCGCGCAGCTCGAGACGATCCAGGCCCTGGTGCGCGCGGGCGCGGGGATCTCGCTGGTCCCGGCGATGGCGGCGAACGGCGACCGCGAGGACCGGCCAACGTATCGTTCCTTGACCGCGCCGAAGCCCGAACGCTCCGTCGTGGCCGTCTGGCCGAAACAACGCCCGCCCGGCCGCGCGGCGAACGAGTTCCTTGAGATCGTGAAGGAACGGTTTGCAAAGTCGAAGTGAGCGGAGTTCGGCGAAAGCAGGGCGCGGCCGGCAACGGGCACCCCGGTTGTGCGCAGCCTTCCTTTGACCTTTGGCTTTCTCCCGGCACTCTCCGGCGCATGACTGAAACCGCTTCCGGCCATCCCGCGTCGCTCGGACCCGTCACGGCCGGCGTTCCCAAGAAGTTCAAGGCTCCCAAGGCGTCGAAGCTCGACGCGGCGACCAAGCCCGGCGTGGCGGAAACGGCCGCGCCGTCGGACCCGGAGTTCAGCTTCAGCCTCAAGCCGCACGAGATCGCGCGGCACTTGGACCGCTTCGTCATCGGGCAGAAGGAGGCGAAGAAGGTTTTGGGCGTCGCGCTCTGCGACCATTTCCAGCACGTGCGGATGACGCGGGAAGGGAACGGCGCGCCGTTCTACCAGAAGCAGAACGTGCTGCTCATCGGCCCCACCGGCGTGGGCAAGACGCACTTGATCCGTTCGGCGGCGGAGCTGATCGGCGTGCCGTTCGTGAAGGCGGACGCGACGAAGTTCAGCGAGACCGGCTACGTGGGCGGCGACGTGGACGACCTGGTGCGCGACCTCTATCGCCGCTCCGGCAACAACGTGAAGCGGGCGGAGACCGGCATCATCTACCTCGACGAAGTGGACAAGCTGGCGACGAATACGCCCGGTGCCGGTCGCGATGTTTCCGGGCGCGGCGTGCAGACGAATCTGCTGAAGCTGATGGAGGACGGCGACGTGCCGCTCGTCTCTCCGAACGACATGACGGGCCAGCTCCAGGCGGCGATGACGGCGATGCGGGGCGGGGGACAGACCGCGCCGGAGGTCATCAGCACACGGCACATTCTCTTCATCGTCAGCGGCGCGTTCTCGGGCATCGACCAACTCATCCGTCATCGCCTGGGCGCGGCGGGCGAGAAGAAGGCGGCGAAACTCTCGCTGGACGATCTCTACCAGCAGGTGACGACGCCGGACCTCGTGGGCTACGGACTGGAGCCGGAGTTCATCGGGCGTTTGCCGGTGCGCGTGGCCTGCCACGGCCTGGACAAGGACGATCTCTTCGATGTGCTGCGGAAGAGCGAGAGCAGCCTGATCCATCAATACGAGCGCGCCTTCGCGGCCTATGGCATCGCGTGCGACTTTCAGGACGACGGGCTGCGGGCCCTGGCCGATCTGGCCAGCGGCGAGAACACGGGCGCGCGCGGGTTGATGACGGTTTGCGAACGCGTCTTCCGCGATCTGAAGTTCCGCCTGCCGCACAGCCGCGTGAAGAAGTTCACCGTGACGGCGAAGCTGGTGGAGAACCCGCAGGCGGAGCTGAAGCGCTTGTTGAAGGCGTGAAGCGGAGCGCGGACAGTCTCGTCCGCGCTCCGTTGTCGGGCCGCTTGTAGCCTATGAAAGACATCGTCCACTGGATTCACCCGAACGGGTGAGGGCTTGGCGGGCCTGTATTCACAGGGTTTTTCCCGCATTCGTCACATTGGAGTGAACTTCGGGTTTGCCAGCGGGCGCGGCAGGACGCTAGTTGGTGGCCGTTACCACTGAAATCGACCGGAGGGCTCAACCCTGTCGCCCGGTAGATTCTCAACGATCGGCGTCGGGAATTTCTGCAAGGAGCGGGACGGGGCATTCCGGGAGAGGTGACGGAAACACGACCTGGAAAAGACGTATCATGACACCCCATAGAACCCTGCTCGCCCTCGCGTGCGCCTCCCTCTTGGGCGGCGCGGCCCGGGCGCAGACCGAAGCGGTGCTGACCGACATCGGCAGCGCCAACCCCGTGCCCAATGCCGACGACATCGCGCAGCTCGAAATCAGCGGCTACTCCAACCGACCGGACGGGCTGAACTACTACATCGACGACCCCAACCCTCCGGGACAGACCTTCACCACCGGAGGCAACCTCCAGGGCTACACGCTCGATTCGCTCGCGATCCGCACGGCGGGCGGCGGCGGCAACAATGTCACAAATCCCCAAGCGTATCGACTCCGGCTCTATTCGCTGAACGGCGCGACGGCCACGCTCGTGGGCGACTTCATCTCCCCGGCGGACTTCGCCTTCACCGAGACGAACTGGCTGCAATGGACCGGCCTCCCGCTCGTCCTCGCCGCGAACACGACCTACGCCTACACCTTCGCGCGGGTCACGACCGGTTGGGAAAGCCTCTACAACGCGGGCGGCAATCTCTACGCGGGCGGCGAACTGGCGCTCATTCCTCCGGCGGGCGGCGCGGTGACGTTCGGCGCGAGCCATGCGTTCGACGGCACGTTCCACGTCGGGCTCACGGCCAACACGGCGGATGTCGCCCCGCAGATCACGGCGCAGCCCGTGTCGCTGAGCCGCTATGCCGGACGTGCCGCCGCCTTC
>CAMLMI010000075.1 GCA_946480965.1 uncultured Verrucomicrobiales bacterium
CGGAACCTGCTCCGCTTCGTGGACGCGCTGCCGATGTTCTACGCGGTGGGCGGAGCGGCGGTGCTGTTCAGCCGGCATTACCAGAGGCTCGGGGATTTGGCGGCGAACACCGTGGTGGTGCGGCTGCCCAAGGTGTCGGAGCCGGATCTGGAGCGGCTGATGGGAGGAAAGTTCAATTCGTTCCGGGCGCATCCGCATCTGGTGGCGCGCTTGCGGCAACGGGTTTCTCCGGACGAGGCGGGGGTGGCGTTGCAGGCATTGTTGCGGCGCGACGAGATCGAGGACCGCGCTAGGATCGGGCTGTTCGCCGAGCTGGCGGACCATTTCCGGAGCCTGGTGGAGTTTCCGCCCGAATGCACCGAGGGGATCGCGGACGAGCAATACGTGCGGAACGTGGTGGACGTGCTGTTCCGGTCCAAGCGGGAGGAGCCGGGGCGGCGGACGGAGGCGGAGGCGGTCAGCGGGCCGGTTTGACGACGGAGGCGAGGAGGCGCTCCACCGCGTCGGTGGCCTCGGCATGGCTGCTGACGCCGCGCAGGTAGAGGTTGATGACCTGGCGGCCGGGGTATTCGCGGCGTCCCTTGAGCACGCGTTTCAGGCGGTAGGAACGCGAGTTTTCCTCCGTGACCATGCTGGTTTCCAGGTCGCCGAGCTGGTCTTCGGCGACGATCTGGAAGACATGGGTGCTCGTGTCGCCCTCGTCGAAGAGGTAGGACTTGAAGAACAGGTTCTGTCCGTGGACGACGATCTTGTCGATGCCGTAGGCGCGGGCGAGCCTGCGGCCGGTGGAGGGCAGGCAGACATCGGGCCGGTGGTATTGCACGTCGCGGATGAAGTCGTTGCCCCGGTTCCAGCGGAAGTCGTAGCCAATCCATTCGATCCCGTCTTCGCCGGACCACGAGAGGGCCGAACCCTCGTCGTAGCCGAGGATCTCGCGGATGCGGTCGGGGATCTCGTAGGTCTGCTTCGAGGCGGGCAGGCCGCTCCAGTCGGCGGTCCAGAGGCGCTGGTAGCGTTTGCCGAACTCGTGGGAGCGGAACCAGATCTCGCGGGCGGATTCGAGCGCGACGAAGGCGACGAGGGTCGCCACGATCCAGGCGCGTGGGGGCAGGAAAGCGGGCAGAGTGGCGCGGGGCGGGACGGCGTTGACCGGGGGCATCCCGGTGGCGAGGGCCATTTCGGCGATCCTGCGGGCGCGGGCGCGGCGCTGGTGGGAGGCGAGGACGACGCCGAGCACCCAGAGCCCGGCGACGCAGACGAGCAGGATGCTCAATCCGGCGGAGTCGTGCCATGTGTCCACGGCCTCGATGCCCTTCTTGGCGGCGATGAGCGCGAGGAAGATCGCGCGGAGCACGTTGCATGCGAAGGCGAAGGCGATCCCGACCACGATCATCAGGAGGCGGCGGAACGGCGAGAGGCGCAGGTATTCCCCGAGGAACAGGGAAGCCATCAGCGTGCCCTGCAACGAGCGGATGCCGCTGCAGGCCTCGTCCACGCCGAGCATCCCGGAAGAGAGCTGGATGAGGTTGCCCTGGCGCAGCGCGGGGATCTCGAAGATCCAGAGCGAATCAACCGACAGCGACGCCACCAGGGGCATGAGCCGGTTGGTGAGCTGGTCCTCAAACGGTTTGGACCAGGGCAGGGCCGAGAGGGTGAACAGGATGGGAAAGGCGAAATGGCGGAGCCAGGAGCGCCCACCGGCGAGATACACTCCGCCGAGGGTGAAGCCGACGACGGAGGTGGCGACGAGCGCCTTGGCGAGGCGCCAGTCCTCGTTGGCCGAATTGCACAGGCGCCCGACGCCCAGGCCCAACAGCGCCACGATTCCGGCCGCGGCGCACAGTTTGGGGAACGAGGGGACGGTGGGTTCGGGGCGGTCTTCCCAGCGCCGCCAGAGGAGGAAGCCCGCCAAGGGAACCACGAACCAGCCGTAGCCGTATTGCGGATACAGGTTCCAGTCCGAGGAGAGCGTGACGATGAAGGCGAGCCACCAGAGGGCCAGCAGGACGACGGGAAGCCGCCAAGCGGCGGGGACGTTTTTCCAATGGAGGGCTGAGCTCACCGGGGGCTTATCGGCAGGAGCCTCAGAACTTGTAGTTGAAGGACAGGGTCACGCGGTTCTGGTCGTAGTCGCGGCCGGCCGCCTTGGAATCGCGGTGGGTGAAGGAGTAGGCGAGGCTGCCGGACAGCTTGTCGCCGAAAGACCGGCCCAGGCGCACGGAGGCCCCGGTGCGGTCGTAGCTTTCCTTGGTGGCGCCCTGGACGGCGGTCCGATTGATGCCGGAGCGGGCTTCGCCGGTCTCGTAGAACGCGGAGAAGGTCAGGCTGGTATCGACGATGATGTCGAGATTCAGGCTGTAGTCGAACGACAGGCTCTCGTTGTCCGAGGACTGGGTGGCGGAAGCGGTGGAGCGGTTGGCCGCGAGCGAATGGTAGGCGAACTCGCTGAACCGGTGGTCGATCTTGGCATACAGGTAGAAGCTGCTGCGGTCATCGGGCGTGAGGCCCGTGTCGTTGGCCGAGTAGGTGATCCAGGAGGGGCCGCCGCCGGCGGTGATCGAAATGACGTCGGTGGGCAGCCATTGGACGTTCGGCCCCAGGGTATAGACCACCATGTCGTTCTGCTTGCCGGAGTCGTAGATCGACAGCGAGGCGGAGCTTTCCAGCCCCACCGTGAGGACGGCGTTGAGCTGGTTCTGGTAGCCGGCATGGAAGAGATGGGAGCTGCGGTCGCTGTCCTCGAACTTCGAGTCCCGGAAGAGGTTCTTCTTGAAGGCGTAGCCGGCGCTGATGCTGGACTGGCCCATGTTGTAAACGGCCTGGGCACCGGCGGTGTTGCTGAACTCGACGATCTCGTCCTCGTTGCTGACCGTGGCGTCGCGGATCGGGTCGGTGCGGACACCGAAGTTGTCGTAGAGGTAGATCATCCAGTCGCCGGCGAAGATCTCGAAGCCGATGTTGTTGTCGGCGGTTGGCGAAAGGCTGAAGTCGAGGCCGCTGCGGTCGGAGTCGTTGAAGTAGTGGCTATAGCCGACGCTGGCGGTGACGCCGAGTCGGGTGTTTTCGGAGACGTTCCAGGTCATCCCGCTCGAAAGGGTGGTCTTCACGCTGAAATCCTCGTCGGCATTCGACCCGGACAGGTTCGCGTTGTCGGTGTATTCGAAGGCCAGCCCGGCGCCGAGCCGGTAGCTGAGGGAGGAGGTCGTGTGGTCGTAGCCCCCGGTCTGGACGGCCTGGCTGCGGGCCTTGGCGGCGTCCGTGGCGCTGCGGGCCGCGAGGAGCGCTTCCTGGGCGGAGGCATGCTGGAGGGAGAACAACGCGGCGAAGCCCAAGGTTCCGGTGGTGAGGGATCGGTATGCTCGGCGGTTCATGGGAGGAATGTGAACAGGTTTGGGAAATGGCTGCATCCTAATTTCTTCCGGGGCGCGAGCATCCGCCCGTGCCTAGTAGGCCGTCTTGGGCGGGCCGACGACATGGAAGACGGTGGCCAGCACGATCTGGCAGTCCATGCCGAAGGTCCAGTTCTCCAGATAGTAGATGTCGGACTGCACGCGCTTGATGACGTCCGCCTCGGACTTGGTCTCGCCGCGGTAGCCGCGCACCTGCGCCAACCCGGTGATGCCGGGTTTGACGTGGGCGCGCACGTGGTAGTTGTGCATGGCGCGAGCGAACTGTTCGTTGTGCTCGATGAGGTGGGGGCGGGGGCCGACGACGCTCATCTCGCCCTTGAGCACATTGATGAACTGCGGCAGCTCGTCCACGCTCGTCCGGCGGAACCAGCGCCCGGCGGGATAGATGCGGGGATCGTCCTGCGTGGCCTGTTTGGAGGCGGGTTGGTTGTGCAGCCGCATCGTGCGGTATTTGTAGATGTCAAAGGGGCGGTTCTGGAGGCCGGCGCGGGGCTGCTTGTAGAAGACGGGTCCGGGAGACTGGAGACGCTGGAAGAACCAGACGATCAGCGTGGTGATGGGGAGGATGAAGAGGATGACCGGAATGGAAACCGCGAGGTCGAGCAGCCGTTTCATGAAGCGGTTGAACGGGTCTTCCAAGGGTTCCTCCCGGATGCTCATGAAGCGGCGCCCCTCGTCCTCGAACATGACCACCGAGTGGCGGAACTTCTCCTCGAAATCGCAGATCACGGTCATGCGGGTGCCGAGCCGTTCGCAGACGGCGATCATCTGGGCCATGAGACCGCTTTGCAGGGGGAACTCCAGCAGCATGACCTGGGTGATCGAATGCTTCTTGATGGCGGGCTCCAACTCGTCGATCCGGCCGAAGACGGGGATGTGCGGCGGGGCCGCCTCCGGGTTGTCGTCGGTCAAAAGGCCCACCGCGCGGTAGCCTACGGCCTCTTTCTGCCTCAGCCATTGCTTCAAGCCCTTGGCCCGTTCCGGCGATCCCACCAGCAGGACGCGCTCCTCATGTTCCTCCGAAATGGTCCACTTGCGAATCCACTGCGGGACATAGGATTGGCAGAGGAAGGAAATGGCGTAGAAGCAGGGCAGGTAGCCGAAGAAGAAGGTGCGGGACATGGCCTTGTCCCTGCTGATGAACTGGTAGAGCGCCAGCAACCCCAGCGCGTAGGTCATGTGGCGGATGGTGCCGACATGCCACCCGGCCGAATCGGTCGCCAGCACCCGCCGGTAGCCGCCGTGGACCGCCGCGATGATCACGCCGATCACGATGATGGCGTTGTAGGCGACGTAGAGCTCCAGCTGGAGGTTCCAGATGCGGCCACCGTGGCGTATGTAGAGCCAGAGCCAGAAGACGAACGTCAGGGCCAAAAGCTCGCACGCGACGGAGAGGATTCGGATTCCACGTGCGCGATAGATGACCATGTGCGGCGAATGTCAGCACGTGCCCGCGCCCGAATCCAAGCAAAAGTGCGGCTGGTTTCCCCCGTGTTGGCAGGGGATTGCGGCGATTTTCCCCTTGTGGCCCATGCGCACGATTTCTCTGGCCGGAGTCCGGCGCCGTGCCGTTCCATGGCCGCGTGCCAATGCGGGTCGCCTCCATCCATCTCCATCCTCCGGTCGGCGGCCAGCCGATGGTCACGAAGGATGCCTGCGAAGCGGTCGAGAACCGTGGCATTGCCGGCAATCGCCGTTATTTCGCCAAGAAACGCAGCAACGGCGACTGGTCCCGGCGACAGGTCACCTTGATCGAGCGCGAACAGATCGCCGACCATGCCGCTGCTCTGGGGCTTTCCGGGTTCGCTCCGGGCATCGTCCGGTCCAATCTGGAGACCCAAGGCATCGAGCTGGTTCCGCTCGTGGGCCGCCGACTTGAGATCGGCACCGCCATCCTGGAGATCACCGGTCCGCGCGATCCCTGCGCCAAGATGGACGCCATCGCCCCTGGCTTGCGCCGTCGCATGGAAGAAGACCGCCAAGGCGTGCTCGCCCGCGTGGTGCGCTCGGGCACCATCCGTGCCGGAGATCCGATCCGCGTGCTGCCACCCGACTCCCCGAACTCGTGAAAATCCTCGTCCTGACGAACCTCTATCCGCCGCACCACGCGGGCACGAACGACTTCCGCTGCGAACGGATCGTCGAGGATCTGCGGCTGCGCGGCCACGAGATCCACGTGCTGACCTCGGCCCACGGCATGATCGGCGTGCAGTCCGACAGCAAGGTCAGCCGCCGCTTCCAGCTCAACGGAGCTTTCGAGCATCCATTGGTCGAGTCCTACAACGAGCTGAAGCGGATCGAAGTGCAGAACAACGCCGCCTTGGCCGAGGCGTTGGCCGCCTTCAAGCCCGAACTCGTCTTCGTCTTCAGCCTGCACGGCTTGTCCAAGTCCCTGATGTTCGCCCTGCGCCATACACGGTTGCCGGTGGTTTACGACGTGGCGGACTACTGGCTGGCTCAGGGCGTGAAGGACGATCCTTGGCTGCGCTGGTGGAACGCGCCATCGCTCCCGTTTTCCAGCCAGATGGCGCGGACCGCCTTGGAAACGAGCGGCGAACGCGGGCGTCTCGATACGACGGCCCCGACCCGGATGAAGCGCGGCTTCGACCGTTTGCCCGGGCTCTACGGTTCGGCCGAGGAACAGGCGGACGTGGCGGAGAATTCGATGGGAGGATTCCGCTTCGAGCGGCTGTATTTTTGCAGCGACGCCGTCAAGCGGCTCTGTGAACGGACCGGCTTCCAGGTGGCGCATGGGGAGATCATCCGTCCCGGCATCCGCGCCGAGGATTTCGTGGGCGAGGTCAAGGCGGCCGAACAGCCCATCGTCAAGCTGCTCGTGGTGTCGCCTTTGACGGAGCAGAGCGGGGTGCTGACGGCGTTGAAGGCGGTCAAGATCCTGCGCGACACGGGGAAAAAGCTGGCCTTGAGCGTCTATGACCGGGGCGACACGAAATATGTGGCCGATCTCCGGTCGTTCACGGTCCGCCAGCAGTTGCCGGTCGAGTTCCTGACGCTCTCCAACGCGCAGAAGGATCTCCCGGCCATCTACCATCGGCACGACGCCTATCTGCACACGGCGGAATGGCGGGAGCCGTATTCCTGTGGACCGCTCGAAGCGATGGCGGCCGGCATCCCGGTGGTCTGCGTCCACAAGGGCGGAGCCTCGGAGCTGATCCGGCACGGGGAGAACGGGCTGCTCTACGAAACGGGCGATCCTGAGAGCTTGGCTGCGAACCTCGATTTCCTGCTCAAGACGCCGAGCTTTCGCCAGACGATGTGCGAGAACGCCCAGACGGAGGTCTTCGGAAAACACAACGAAGCCATCGTCACCGACCAGATCGAGACCTATCTGAAGGAAACGCTCGAGCTTTGGCCCCAGATCTTTTCCTGAGCCGATCCGGGCGAATCGCTTTCAGGACGAAAGCGGCACAGCAGCCGACCAGTGGGTTTCGCCGAACTTGTCGCTGAAACGCCGCAAGGCGCTGCGGGCCGATGCTTCATCGGGGAACAGCGCGAAAGTGGTGGAACCGCTGCCGGACATCAGGGTGCCGAGACAATCCACGGAACGGAAAAACTCCTGGAACAGCGCGACCAGCGGGTATTTCTCCAGCGCCGGTGCTTCGAGCGAATTGTAGAGTCCGGTGCGCAGCGCCGTGAGGGTTCCGCTTCGCAGTTCGGCGGCCAGAGCGGCGGCCCGGCCGGGCTGGCCGTTGCGCTGTTCGGGGAAACGCGCGAGTTCGCCATAGGCCCAGGGCGTGGAAATGCCGAACGGCGGCCGGACCAGGACGATCCATACCGGCGCCAAGCACGGGAAAGGTTCCAATGATTCGACCTGTTCACCCCGGCCAACACCGAGGGCCGGCTTTTTTTGCAGGAAGAAGGGAACATCCGATCCCAAGCCAGCGGCGATCCGGGTCAGTTGTCCGGAGGCCAGCGGCTGGCCGAAAAGTTCGTTCAAGCCGAGCAGTGCCGTGGCCGCATTGCCGCTGCCGCCGCCGAGCCCGGCGGCGTGGGGAATGCGTTTCTCCAGATGAATCCGCACGGCGGGCGGACGTTGGGCGGCTTCGAAGAAGAGCGTTGCGGCACGGTGAACCAGGTTCTTTCCATCCGTAGGCAACGTGGGATCGGAGCAGGACAGAACGAGCCCTTCGGCCGTGCGTTCAAAGCGGAGTTCATCCTCCAGCGCGACGGGATGGAACAGGGTTTCCAGCTCGTGGAATCCATCCGGTCTTTTGCCGAGGATGTTGAGCAGGAGGTTGACCTTGCAGTGGGATTTCAGGACTAGGCCCATGACAAAAAGAAAAGCGCCAACGGGGATCGTTGGCGCTCTGGAGAATCCTCAACCGGCTATTCGTCGAAGATCTTGAAGCGGCTGCCGGGAACCATCGGCGCCACTTCGCCGCCGCTGAATCCGAAATGGTAGTCGGTGGCGAAGGTCTGGTCGGCGTAGAAGCCGGGCTTGTAGCTGTCGGGATATACCGGATTCTCGGGTCCGAAGATCGGGTCGTAGCTGGGCAGCGGGAAGGTCGCGATCTCATAGGCACCGACGAGCGTGCGGCCCATGCTGCGGCGGAAACCGGTGATGAAGCCGGTGGTGGCTCCGACATCGGCTCCGTCCCAGAGCGTCGATTGCTCGACAGAACGGCGGATTTCACCCATCCGGGCGAATTCGGTCACGTTGCGGATGCCTCGGCCGAGCTTGGCTTCGGGACCGGCGCAGCCCACGCCGAAAAACGCGGCCGCAGCCGCCACGGCGAGTAAGGAGAAGGATTTACGCATATCGGTTCGGATTGTCGCGGCAAGATGGCGACGGCCCCGGAACGAAGTAAAGTCCAAATCCCGGATCGTCCGCGTTACGGCGCCAGTTTCTTCTCGGCGCGATACCAGAACCACGCGATCCAAAGGCTGATCTCGTAGAGGACCTGGAGCGGGATCGCCATCATCATCATCGAGAAGAGATCCGCCCCCGGACTGAGGAGCGCGGAGAGGAACAGGTTCACGATGACGAAGTAGGCGCGGAACTTGGCGAGCTTGGGATAGTCCAACAGGCCGATCTTCACCAGCGCGAGAATGACGATGGGCAGCTCGAAGCTGATGCCCATCGCCAACATGAATTTGCAGATGAAACTCATGTATTCCTCGGCCCGCCATTGGTCGGCCGAGAAGCCCTCCCATTCGGAGAACGCGGCCGAGGCCTTCAGCGTGGCGGGCAGCACCCAAGCGTAGCAGAACGCCACTCCGGCGACGAACAGTCCGATGCCCACGCCGAGGCTGCGGTAGATGAACTGCTTCTCCTTCTTGCGCAGCGCGGGCAGGAGAAACTGGCCGATGAAGAGGAGGAGGAACGGCGACGCCATGCCGATGCCGGCGTAGATCGCCACCTGGAAAGCCACCATGAACCCGCCCATCGGCCCGAGCGTGCTCAGCTTCACCATCGAGAGGTCGCTGGGCGGGGCGTTGGTGTTCAGCTTTACCCCGAGGATTTGGTTGGTGCCGAGATCGATCACCTCCAGCTCCACGCGGGCGTAGGCGTTGGAGCCGAGGTTCAGGGTGTTCAACACGTTCGTGTTGAAGTCGAACCGGCCCAGCGTCGTTCCCGCCATCTCCACGAAGACGGTGGGCTTCGACGGTTCGCCAAAGCGGCTGGCCTGGACGAGGGGATACTTGAGGAAGGCAATGACCTTGTTGCCCGCGACGAGGCACACGACCATGGACACGATCACCGCCACGGCGCAGCGGATGATCGTCCAACGAAGGTCTTCGAGGTGGTCGAGGAAGGATTTTACCGGGCCGCCCTCGTCCTCTTCGAGTTCCAGCGGCTCCGGGTCCGGATCAGCGGCCATGAGGGGCTACGAGAGCCGTCGATCAGGGCTTGGCTTCGGAGGAGGCCGGGGCGGCCTCGGGAGCCTTTTGGATCTGCTTGGGAGCCGGAGGGGCGGGGGGCTCGTTGCTGTCGATGGCCCGGTTGATGTCCTGGGTCACTTCGCTCGTCGCCTTTTTGAATTCCTTGATGCCGGTGCCGAGGCCCTTGGCCAGCTCGGGCAGCTTCTTGGCGCCAAAAAACACCAGCAGCACCACCATGATGAGGAGGGCTTCCGGCATGCCGATCCAGCCAAGGAGAGAAGTCGTCATAAAATCGAATTTGCTCGTGAAAGAGTGCCAGCCACGGACGGAATGTAAAGGGCTCGGTCCGGGCGGAACCAACTACTGGACGCTCTGATGACGTCCATCAATTCATGTGTCGCTGGGAATAATGCGGATGGGTCCAAAAAGAAAACGGGAAGCCGCAGCGTCCCGTTTCTCCGGAAACCGGGGGCAAAAGCTTACTGGGCAGGCAGCACCAGCACGAAGACGCCGCGGCGGTTCTTGGCCCAGGCGGCCTGGGTGTGGCCGGGATCGGCCGGACGGCTCTCGCCAAAGCTGACGGTGTGGATGTTGTCGGCAGGAGCACCGGCGCTGATGAGGGCTTCGCGGATCGCGAGGGCGCGACGGTCGCCCAAGGCGAGGTTGTAGCCTTCGGTGCCGCGTTCGTCGCAGTGGCCTTCCACGAGGATGTCGTGGCTGGGGTTCTTGGAGATGAAGTCCGCCACGGTGGCGATCTTGCTCATCTCCTCTTGCTTCACGATGGCCTTGTCCAAGTCGAAGTAAATGGTCTCGCTGGCGAACTGGTCGGTGTTGCGGGTTCGACCGGCAGCGTTGATGTCGCGGTTGTTGGATATCGGGTTGGCATCTCCTTCCGAAATGCTGGTCCCGTCGGCGGTTCCATCATTAAAACCAATCGGGTTCTGTGAAGGAATCGGAGTTGAGGTGTTGCGGGTTGCTCCGCTGCCATTGAATCCGAGCGGAGTGGTGCCGGTGGGCTTCTTTTTGCAGCCGACAGCGCCCAACGCCAAGACGGCGGCCATGCAGGTGACGCTAACCAAGGACGTGAATTTCATGATGGGTAAATTGGAGTTCGGGAACGGGTTATCTGGCCCACGACGGCTGGGAGCAACTGCCCGAAATGCGGCGCAAGTCTTTGACACGCTTCGTTGGCACGTCAAGCAGCGACAGGACGCGGTTGTCGCCTTTGCGGTTCACAAACACGACCGTGCGGGAATTCGGCGCCCAACTCGGGTCTTCGCCCGCGCAGATCGTGGTGGAGGTGCCGCCGCCGGCGGGCACGGTGCAGATCTCGAAACCGCCGCGCTGGGTGGTGAAGACGATGGTCTTGCCGTCGGGCGACCAGTCGGGCTCGGTGGCGTTGAGCACGCCGATGACCCTGAGGCGGCTGGCGGCCGCGCTGCCGTCGGCGGGCACGGTGAAAAGCTGGGGGCTGCCCCGCGTGCGGCTGGAATAGAGCAGCGTTTTCCCGTCGGGCGACCAGACGGGGGAGGATTCATCATCGTCGCTCTTGGTCAGCCGCTTCAGGCCGGAACCGTCGAGGTTCACCACATAGAGATCGGGAGAGGTGCCGGAACGGGCGGAGATGAAGGCGATCTTGGAACCGTCGGGCGAAACGGCCGGGCTGTGGCTGCCGCCGGGCAAGCCCACGACCTTGCGGCGCTCGCCGGTGCCGAGGGAGTGGAGCAGGATCTGCGGCGGGCCGAGGCGCCACGAGGCATAGACCACGTCGCGTTTGCCGGGAATCCAGGCCGGTCCCTTGGACAGCGAGCGGTCGGAGGTGATGGCCACGAGGTTGTGGCCGTCGCTGTCGGAGATGCCGATTTCCTCGACGCCGACGCCCTGGTCGATGCGGAAGGCGATCTTGGTGCCCGCGACGCCCTTCACGCCGGTAAGGGCGAAGATCACGTCGTTCGCCAGCGCGTGGGCCAAGGCCCGTTCGCCCGCGCCGGAGTAGGCCTTGCGCAGCAGCTCGTTCTTGGCCGTGGTGGTGAGGAGTCCAGAAACGGGCGAGGCATTGCCGGAAACCGGGCTGAGGAGGAACTTTGCCCGGTCCGCCGACACGTATTGGCAACCGGCGGCTTCGAGATCGAACTTCAGCGTGGCGGCCACTTCGCCGGAGAACCCGGTCACGGCGATGGGGATGGGATCGACGAAATCCTTGTCGATCGGGTTGTCCACGATCAACGGGTCGGCGGCGGACGCCAGATTGACGGTGAACAAGAAGGCGACGAGCAGGGTGATGGAACGGAAGGGAAGGGACTTCATCCGGTGCCTTGGCTGGAGCGGGGTTGGAAGTGAATGGTGTAGGTGCGGGATTGGTCCGTCGCGCCGGCGGGAAAGCCCGAGACCTTGCGCACTTTCTTGAGCGCGGATTCGACCGAGGCGTCGAAGGCGGAATTGCCCGAACGGCCGATCAAACGAGCCTCGGTGATGCGGCCGTCGCTGGCGACGGTGACGGTGGCCTTGGCCAGCATGGAGGTCGTGGCGGTGGAAGGAACGATCCAGACGCGCTTGAATTCCGCGACGATGTATTGGCCGTAGTTGAGCGCGGCTTCGCCGCCACCGCCGCCCGAGATTTGTAGGCCGGCGACGGGGCGGCCGGTGCCCGTGGTCACGCCCCGGATGGCTCCCTGGATGCCTTCGGTCAACTGGCGACGGGCGGCAGCGGCCCGTTCATTGGCTTCGCGCTGCGCGGCGATCTGTTCGTTGCGGGCGCGCTGGTCGCGGACTTCCTGGTCACCGACTTTGACCTTGGCCGTCAGATCGATCTTTCGCTCCGGCTTGGCAACCGGTTTGGGCTCGGGTTTTGGGTCCGGCTTCTTGGAAGTCGTCTTGTTGTTGAGATCAATGACCCGGGAGTTCCGGTCCGGCGTGGGAGCGGGTTGGGTCTTTTCCTCGGCTGGCTCCGGCTTGGGCTGAGGGCGCGTCTCGGTGCGCGGCTGAACCGGAGCCACTGGCGCCGGCTCGGGCTGAACCGGGCGCGGCTGGGGTTCCGGGCGGGGTTGGGGTGGAGGCTGGACTGGTGCGGCGACAGGCGGAGCTGCGGGCTGGACCGAGGGAGGCGCTTCCGAAGCGGCTGGACCGGCTCCGCCCCGGGTTTCCCCATCGGTCAGGATCTTGTCCAACACGTCCTGCGGAATGGCTTCGACGAACTGCACGCTGACCATGTCCTCCTGCTTCGACATGAAGCCGAAGGACGAGAGCAACAGCACGCCGACCACCAGCCCGTGCAGGACGCTGGAGCCGATGAGGCTGTTTTTCTCGGTGCGGTTCATCACTCGACGGTCTGGTAGGAGACGGCGATGCCGTGCTTGGAGCAAAGGGTCAAGGTCTTGGCCACGTTGTCCCAGGCGGAGCTTTTGTCGGCCCGGATCTGGACGACGATCTTCGGGTTTTGTTGGAACTCCGTGAGGATTGCCTGGTCGAGCAGGGCCGGGTTGATGGCGCGGCCGCGGAACTTGGTCGCTCCGTTCGCGTCGATCTCCACGACCCGCAGATCCTTCCGTGCGACCTGGGTGGGCTGGTTCAGCTTGCCGACGCCCGGCACCTTCAGGTTCACGCTCTGCTCCAGCATCGGGCGGGTGATCACGAAGATGATCAGGAGCACGAAGGCCAGATCGAGCAGCGGGGTGATGTTGATCTCGTTCAACGTCACCAACTGGTTCTTCTGGGAAAAGCGGCGCATGGCGGGGGCCTATTCGTCCTTCAGATACTCCATCTCCATGCGGGAGACCAGCTCCTGGGAGAAGTTGTCCAGGCCCACGGTCTCGACGCGCAGGTGATGCACGAGCCAGTTGTAGCCGAACATCGAGGGCAGCGCGACGAGCAGGCCGGCCACGGTGGTGACGAGCGCGGCGGCCACGCCGGGAGCCATCGTGGCGAGATCGGCGGAACCGGCCTTGCCGACGTCGGCAAAGGTGATCATCACGCCCCAGACGGTGCCGAGCAGGCCGAGGAACGGCGCGCCGCTGACCGCGATCGCGAGCATGATGAGGCCCGATTCGAGCTTCAACGCTTCGCGGGCCACGGCGCTCTCCACCGCGCGTTTCACGTGTTCCATGGATTTCAGGGAGGTGGCGTCTTTCCGGGCGTCCGTCCCTTGCTTCAGACGGAGATCCAGCGCCTGTGCTCCGTCATGATAGACGGAAAAGAGCGGGCAACCCTCCGCCATGATGCGGCGGTCGAAGATGGCCAGCACCTTCGTCTCCTTCCGGAACTCGGCGTCGAAGAACTGGTTGAGCTGCTTGGCGCGGCGCATCTGGACGAACTTGCTGATCAGCACCGACCAGGCGAAGACGGAAAAGACCAGCAGCAGGGCCAGGATCACCTTGCCCTCCAGCGGGGCCTGCTGGATCACGTAGGACAGGCCGGCACCGGTGCTGGCCAGCATGGGATGGAACAATGTCATCGGAAACACCGCTCACCGGCGGGATGGCTTGCGGGCGCTGACTGTGTAACGCCCGCGTTTCGACGGGTCAAAATCATTGTGTCCACAACGCGAGAAACCCGCGTCTGACCGTGGGTTTTCGATGATTTCCGCTTTTCGCGCCGAACGTCGCCGGGCCATGCTCCGCGCCCGATGGACCCCTTGAGAAAACCCGGCTGGCCCGCGCGGCTGCGCTTCCAGGAAGCCGGTCTCGTGCTCGTCATCCTCGTGCTCGGCGCGTGCCTGGCGATCTTCGGCGGCAGCGTGCAGCGGCCCGTTCTGGAAACCGGACCGGATGGAAGCCCCCAACGCGTGTTCACGGTAAACGCCGACGGCGAGCGCGTGCCGGTATTCGAGACGAAGAACAAGTTTCTCAACGCCGCCAACCTCGCCCAGCTCGCCAAGGACACGAGCTTCATCGCCATCATGGCCGTCGGCGCCACCATCATCATCATCTCCGGCGGCATCGATCTCTCTGTCGGCGCGATCTACGCGGTGGCCTCGGTGCTCGGGGCGATGGTCTTCCACCACTTCGGCCCGGAAGGCGCGGGCGGTTCGCCGTGGATCGGCAGCCTGCTGGGCGCGGCGACGTGCCTGGGCGTCGCGACCTTGGCCGGATTGGCCAACGGCGCCATGACCACCGGCCTCGGCGTGCATCCGTTCATCATCACGCTCGGCACGATGGCGATCTTCCGGGGCATCGCGTTCGTGGCGACGGAGGGCCAGTCCATCGGCGGATTTCCCCAGCAGTTCCGCGACGTGGTGCTGTGGGACGCGGGAACCGGTCTCAGCATCGTGCCGCTGCTGGTGATGATCCTGGTGGCCGTGGCGGGAACGGTCTTCCTGATCCGGCTTTCCGCCGGTCGTCGGGTCTATGCCGTGGGCGGCAACGAACTGGCCAGCCGCTTCAGCGGCATCCGGGTGAACCGGGTGAAGCTCGGCGTCTTCGTGCTCTCGGGCTTCACCGCCGGGATCGCGGCGCTCTTGAGCCTTGGCTACTACGGCGCGGCCACTTCTGGCGACGGGTCGGGCTACGAGCTGAACGTCATTGCGGCGGCGGTGGTCGGCGGGGCGAGCCTCTCGGGCGGAAAGGGCACCGCGCTCGGGGCGGTGCTGGGCGCGCTCATCATCCAGATGATCGATTCCGGCATCATCCTCCTGGGCATCGACCAGAACTACAACCGCATCATTATCGGCGCGGTCGTCATCCTCGCCGTGCTGCTGGAGCGGGTGAACCAGGGGTTGGCGCGTCGGCGCGGGTAGGAAAAGGAGCGCGGAGCATCGCCCCGCTTCGACGTGCTCTGTTTTTGGGGCGAATGGAAATGTGGGACGCCAACTTTGTCGGATGACAAGGGCGTCCACCCGGGGGTCGGCGGAGCGATGCTCCGCGCACCTCTTCGACTACGCCTTCCTCGCCATCGCGTCGCCGATCTTCGCATAGACCTCGCGCTGCTGCGCACCGTGGGCGACCAGGTCCTCGGCCAACTTCACCCGGCCCTTGGCAAACACCGTGATGGTCAGCGAACCGCCGAAACGGAAGAAGCCCTTCTCCTGCCCCTTCGCCACGGGGCCGGGCGTGAAGGTGTAGTCCCAGCTCCCCACGTTCGTCGCCCCCACCTCCAACGTGGCCACGCGGCCAAACTCCGGCGAATCGATGACCGAGAGCGACCGCTTGTTCTCGCACAGATAAAGCACCGTGCGGCGCAGCGCGATGGGGCTGACCGAGTAGAGGAAGCCGTTGATCAGGCGCGGCGTCTCGGCCACGCCGGACACGGGAAAGTGGAAGCGGTGATAGTCCACCGGGCAGAGCCGCGAAAAGACGATGGAACCGCCGGCAAATTCCCGCGCCAGTTCCGCGCTGCCCAACAGTTCCGCGAGGTCCAGCCGCTGGCCCTTCACGTAGAAGCCCTCGGCCTTAGACAGATCTTGGAGCCCGAGATGGCGTCCATCGGCCGGGAACGCGGCCACGCGCGGATTGGGGTCCACCGGACGCGCCGAGGGCTTGAGCTTGCGGTAGAAGAACTCGTTGAAGCTGCGGAACGATTCCGGCCGGTCGGCGAATTCCGCCGCGTCCAGCCCGTAGCGTTCGATGAAGCAGCCGACGCGCGAGCGGCTGATGCCGCGGTTCATCCGCCAGCCATACCAGCGGGAGAAGAGGGCGCGCTTGGCCAGGCCGTGCAGCGCGAGCAGGCCGAGGGGATTCCCGTAGGTGAAGCGCAGGAACCCCTCGCCATAGACCTGCTCGGTCTCCAGGCGTCCGGTGTAGCGGTTGAAGAACTGGATCGGTTCAGCGGCCATGAATCGGGCGCGGATCATGCGGGCCGCTGGCGGAGGCGCGAAGCAGTTTTTTGAGGGGATGAA
>CAMLMI010000076.1 GCA_946480965.1 uncultured Verrucomicrobiales bacterium
AGAGGTGCATGAGCGGCGCACCCGATTGGGCCGACTCGACTTCGCCGACATTCCGTCCGCCTACCCGTTCTTCCTCTCCGTCCCGCAGCTCCGCACGATGGAGATCCTGCGCGACAATCTGGCGAAGTTCCCATCGGTGAAGCTCTGGGAAGGCGTGCGTTTCTCCAGTCTTTCTCAGGACGACGACGGTGTGCGCCTCGCGTGCCGCAGCGTGGCCCAGCGGCTGGATTTCTCCCTCACAGCAAAGTTCGTCGTGGGCTGCGACGGCCATCGCAGTCCGGTGCGGCAGACGGCGGGGCTGGGCGTGCGCCAGAAGATCTATCCCCAGCGCTTCGTCATGGCCGACTTCCGCGACCACTCCGGTCTGGGCGACGAAGCCCGGTTGTTCTTCGGGCCCGACGCCTCGGTCGAGTCCTTCCCGCTGCCCGACGGTTGGCGGCGTTGGATTCTCCAGCTCGACGGCGGCCTCGCCGAAGCCCCGGTGGAACATCTCGTCCGACGCGTGAAGGCGCTGACGGGCCACGATCTTTCGGCCGAACCCGCACGCTTCGTCAGTCCGTTCGGAGCGAAGCGCATGGTCGTCGAACGCTACTTCCGCAACCGCGTCGTGCTCGCCGGGGACGCGGCGCATGTCATGAGCTCGATCGGCGGCCAAGGGATGAACACCGGCTTCGCCGACGCCGAGGCTCTGGCCGAGATCCTGCCCGATCTGTTGCTCCAGCCGGAAAAGAGATCGGCGCGTTTCGCCGCCTACGACCGCGTGCGTCGAGCCGCCTTCGAGGTGGCGGCCGACCGTGCGGAACGCGGCATGTGGCTCGGCACACTGCGCGGAAGGTTCGCCTCGTTCTTCCGTCGTCTCGTGATTCGGCGGGTGCTCTTCGGCCCGCTTGTTCGTCCGCATCTCGCCCCGCACTTCGCCATGCTGACCATTCCCTGCTGCAACCTGAGCCGCGCCCCGCGCGCCTGTCTATCCGCCCCTTGATCCCATGAACCCCGCATTGAACATCCGTGAAGGCATCCGCACCCCGGACCAAAAGCGCCGCTACAACGAAGGCCTCTTCACCCGGGTCGCGACCGAATACGACCAGGCCACCCGCGCCATGTCGCTCGGCCGGGACCAAGCCTGGAAAAGCCGGCTGGTCTCGATGTTGCCTGACGCGACAAAGCCGCGCTGCGTCGATCTCGCCTGCGGCACCGGCGACGTCGCCTTTGCACTGGCCGGGCGTTTCCCCGACGCTGAGATCCTCGGCATCGACCTCACGTCCGCGATGATCGATGTCGCCAAAGCCCGCTGCGAGCGGACGAACGTCTCCTTCCGCGCCGCCGACATGTGCCGCACCGGCGTGCCCGAGGGCTGGGCCGATTTCGTCACCGGTAGCTACGCGCTGCGCAACGCGCCGGTGCTGGACGACGCCTTGCGCGAAGTCCGTCGCATTCTCCGGCCCGGCGGCCACGCGGCGTTCCTCGACTTCTCCAAGTCGCCCGTGCGCTGGCGGCAACCGCTGCAATTCCACCTGCTCAAGCTCTGGGGCGGCTTCTGGGGATGTGTGCTTCACGGCGGCCCCGAACACGCCTACATCGCGGAAAGCCTGCGCCAGTTCCCCGACCGCCGGGCCTTGCGGACGAAGATCGCTGAACACGGCTTCCGCCTCGCCGCCAACCGCGACTGCTTCGGAGGAATGTTGGAGATCCTCGTGCTGGAACGGCTCTAAGCCATGTCGTTTCCCCGCACCAAGCCCCGGCGCGGCCTCGCCCTCGCGCTGCTCTGCCTCGCCGTCTGCGTGATCGTGATGGACGGCACGATCGTGAACATCGCGCTGCCTACGCTGCTCCGAGAACTCGGCGGCGGCACCACCATCCGCCAGCTCCAGTGGATCGTGGACGCCTACATCCTGGTGTTCGCTGGGCTGTTGATGGCGTCGGGCAGCCTGGGAGATCGCTTCGGCCGGAAGCGTCTTCTCGTCCTCGGCCTCGTGCTCTTTGCCCTGTGTTCAGCCGCTGCGGGCCGGTCGAAAACGGCTGAGGAACTCATCGTCTGGCGGGCGCTGATGGGCATCGGCGCGGCCTGCATCTTTCCGGCCACGTTGGCCATCATCGTGAACCTCTTCCCGGAACCGCGCCTGCGCGACCGGGCCATCGGTGCTTGGGCGGCGATGAGCGGGTTGGGCGTCGCCATCGGTCCCGTGGCCGGCGGCTACATCCTGGAGAACCACGCCTGGGGCTGGGTCTTCTGGATCAATGTGCCGCTCTGCCTCGCCGTCGGTTTGGGGATCGTGTTCGCGGTGTCGGATTCGCGCGATCCCCGCGCCCGTCGTCTTGATCTCGGCGGCACGGTGCTCTCCCTGCTCGCGGTGGGTTCGTTGACCTTCGCCCTGATCGAAGCGCCGCTGATCGGTTGGCTGCACGGGCAGACGCTGGGCGTCGTGGCCGCTTCCATCGCACTGTTCGGGATCTTCCTGAAATGGGAACGCCGCTGCGCGGAACCGATGCTCGATCCGCGCCTCTTCCGAAACCGCTCCTTCGCCGGCGGCAGTTGCGGCATCGCCTCGGCGTTCTTCGGGCTCTTCGGCCTGGTCTTCCTCGTCACGCAATACTTCCAGCTCGTGCGCGGCTACGGCGCGTTCGAGTCGGGCCTGCGCACCATGCCCTTCGCGATCTTCACCGGTCTGGCCGCGCCGTTTGCCCCGTATCTGGCCCGGCGCTGGGGCAACCGGGCTGTCATCGGAAGCGGCCTCGCCCTGATGGCGCTCTCGTGCGCGTGGACCACCGTCAACGACACCGCCACGCCCTACGGCTGGATCGTGCTCCAGATGCTGCCGCTGGGACTCGGACTGGGCTTGGTCAACGCCACCGGCACCGACACGATCATGGCCGGTCTGCCCGTGGAAAAATCCGGCGTCGGCTCCGCCGTGAACGACACCGCTCGCGAGCTCGGCGGCACACTCGGCGTCGCCGCGATGGGCAGCCTCTTCGCCTCGCTCTACTCCAGCACCTTGACGCGCGAACTTGCCGCCGTGCCGTTGCCCGCCGACGCACTGGTTTTCTGCCAAGGCTCCGTCGCGGCCGCCGCCGAAGTGGCGCGCCAAGCCGGACTGGCCTTCGGTCCCGCGGCCGAAACCACCATCCGTCAGGCGCTATCGCACGGCTTCCTCGAAGGCTTCCACGCCGCCTGCTGGTTGGGCGCGGCATTCCTCGGCACCGGCGCGGTCGGATGCTTCTGGTTGCTGCCCCATCAGTCTCTTCACAGCGCGGCCAAGCGGTAGCCGATGCCGGGTTCGGTCAGGAGGAGGACGGGGGCGGAGGGATCGGGTTCCAGCTTTTCGCGCAATCGGGCCAGATAGACGCGGAGGTAATGGGTCTGGTTCTCCGCGTTGGGTCCCCACACGTCGCGGAGAATCTGGCGGTGGGTCAGCACCTTGCCGGCGTGCCGGACGAAGAGGCGCAGGAGATTGTATTCCGTGGCGGTGAGGGAGACGTCTTTCCCGTCGCTCCGGACATGGCGCGTGGCCAGATCGACGACCAGGGGGCCGCTCTGGAACACGGACGGCTCGGTCTTCTTCTCCGCATGGCGCAGCGCGACCCGCACGCGGGCGAGCAGTTCGCCGGAGTTGAAGGGTTTGGTGACGTAGTCGTCGGCTCCGAGATCGAGGGCGGCGACCTTGTCGGCCTCGGCGTCCTGCACGGAGAGGATCACGACGGGCAGGGTGGACCATTCGCGCAGCCGCTGGAGCACCTCGATGCCCGGGAGATCGGGCAACGCCAGGTCCAAGAGCATCAGGGCCGGCGGCTGTTGTGCGGCGAGCAGCAGGCCTTCGCGGCCCTTCTCGGCCGTGGCCACGCGATAGCCGTTCGCCTCCAGCGTGAGCGTCAGCAGGCGGCGGATCTGCGGTTCGTCGTCCACCACGAGGATGAGCGGCTTGGGCTGGGCGGCGGATTCGGTCATGCGGCGGCGCGGACCATGAAGCACGGTCGTGCGGGCTGAGGGCAGGGTGGTTGGGCGAGTGGCGGGTTCTTGGGTCTTCCGGGCGTCCTATTGGTCGGCGTAGTGGGCGCGGACACGGAGGGCTTTGCCGTCGGGGCCCAGTTCCATCTCCTCGGCGGCGACCATGCCTTTCACGCTGTCGTATTCGAGGACCACGCTGCCCATGCCGGAATAGACGCGGCGCAGGGTGAAGCGCAGGTCGGGGTAGGCCTGGAGGGCCTTGAAGAAGTAGCTCCGGAGGATGTCGCGCCCCCGGAGGGTGCCGTCGGCGCGGCCCATGATGGAGGCGACGAAGGGGGAGGTGAACTGAACGTCGTCCGCGTAGTGCTCCATGATGCGGTCGAGCTTGTGGCTGTTCCACGCGGCGATCCAGTCCTCGGCGAAGGCGCGGGGCGAGGGCTTCATCGGCGGCCTTTCTTGGCGCGTTTGGCGAAGTCGGGGCCCTCCGCGCGGAGGAGGCGGATGAACTCGTCGATGCGGGCGTCGCGTTCGTCCTCGTTCCAGTAGAGCTCGAAGCGGGGGAGATCGGCCCAGGTGGTGAGCCTCATGGCGGTGGCGTCGCGGAGGCGCAGGGTCATGGAGGGAAGCTTGTCGTCGAGGTATTTGTCGGAGAAGAGGCGTTTGCCGTGGCGCTGGCCGGTGTTTTCCAACACCTCGTAGCGGCCGCCGCCGGGGCGTTCGATGGTGCCGACGGGGGTGGTGTCGGCCAGGGCCTCGAGGAGGCGGGGCTGGAAGACCGGCAGGCCGACGAGGCCGCTGTCGGCTTCGAGGACGTAGAAGGAGCGAAGGCCGACGCCGAGGGTGAGCCAGGCGCGGAGTCTGGAGGTGTCGGGATCGAGCAGGGTGGCCGTGGCGTCGCGGATGGAGGGGTGGTCGGGATAGAGCCAGAGGGGTTCGAGGGGGTTGTTCCCGGAGTCGCGGCTGGGAATCCAGCCGAGGTAGTCCTGGTCGCCGAGGCGGAGCACCCAGGAGGCGTAGAGGTCGAGGTGGTTGGTGCGGCCCTGGGCGCCCATTTCCACGACGAGCGCACCGAACGAGCGGGCGGCGGAGGCGGAGAGGTCCGCGTCGCGGTTCGTCTTGGCGGCCTCGGCTTCCCAGACCTTGAAGACATCGAGGAGCGTTTCCTCTGTGAGGCCGAGAGCGGCCTGGGCGTCCCACTTGGCGAGGACGGCGATCTTCGAGCGGAAGGGGGCGAGGCCGAAGGTGCGGTCGCCGGGGACGGGGGTCCAGCGCCCGATCCGGCGGAGCATCAGCTCGGTCACGGTGGGGGCGGTCTTGGTGCGGAGGATCTCGCCGGCGAGCTGGGGGCCGGGGCCGGAAGGGCGGCGGAACGAGGAGCGGAAGCGACCCGGGGCGACGATCTCGCGCATGGCCTGGTCCCAGGAGGCGCGGGCTCCGTCGTTCAGCAGGGTGGCATACCAGCTCTCCTGGAGGGTCATGGCGTTGGCGCGGCGGATGTAGTCGCGGAACCGGGCGGCCGCGACCTTGTGGGCTCCGGTCTCCGCGCGGTCGAGTTCGGCGCGCTGGAAGACATCGTCCAGGGAATGGATGCGCAGCAGGCCGCGCAGCGCCTCGATCAGCGCGTCCGCGACCGGCATCACGCGGCGTTCGGGCTGGTAGTCCTTCTGCAGCGCGATGGAGCGGGTGAGGAGACGGGCGGAATCGGATTCCAGGGCGGCGAGCAGCGGCTCCACCGCCGCCTGGCCCGAGTCCATGACGAGGGCGAAGACCTCGGAATCGCTCCACAGCACGCCGCCGCTCTGGATCCTGGGCCGGACGGCGATGGTGTCGAAAAAGGCGAGGGCGGCCTTGGCCCGCTCGGCGTCCGGGAGCGCGGCGATGCTTTCCAGATCCGGCACCGCCGGGGCGGTCTGCGCGAGGCGCCGCTCCAGATCGGCGATCAGGCCGGGGAGCAGATCGAGGGACGCGAGCGTGGCGGCCGGGACGGAGTCGGCGGGCAGCTTGGCCCGGACCCCGGCCAGCCAGCGGGCGGTCGTGAGCGCCTCGGCGAAGTCGCCGCGCACATGGGCGGCGAGCGTGCGGTCGAGCGCGACGCCCAGCCAGACGGTGCTCCAGGCGGGCAGGGGACTGGGCGTCTTGGGATCGAGCGTGGTCGGAACGTTGTTCGTCGGCTTCTTGTCGCCAAAGGTCCGGCGCTGGTCGAAGAGGCCGACCCGGGTATCCACCGGTTTGCTCCGCGTCTGGAGCGAGAGCCAGAACTCCCGGGCCAGCTCCGTCTCGCCGAGGCGCAGCAAGAGGCAGCCCTTGATCGGTTCGATGGTGCGGTGGGAGACCGATTCGGTCTCGCGGGGAATCCAGCCCCGATCGTCGAAGCGCCCGGTCAGCAGCGCCGCCACGTCCTTCTTCAGGTCGGCCACGGGGCCCACGTCGATCACGGGATACACCAGCCCGTTCCAGCAGACGGCGTGGGTCGGGCGGGGCGATCCCGGAAGGAGCCAGCCGTGGGTCTCGGTTTTGCTGGCGTCGCCGGAGAAGAGGCTGCCCACGCGGACGACGACGGTCCGGTATTCGCCGCCCCGGGGATCGGCCATGCCGGCGGCGAAGAGCGCTTCGGTCGCGGAGACGAAGTTGGTGGGTATTCCGGAATCCGCCGGGACGGACCAGTCCTCGTGCTGCAGGGGCGGCACCGGGAGTGGAGCGGCGGGTTCGGCCGCTCCGGCCAGCACGGCGGCGAATCCGGCCACGGTCAGCGCCGCATGGCGGGCCAACCGCCGGAGGGAATGGAACCAGGCGCAAGTCACGCCCCCAGCCCTACCAAGGGCGCACCGCCGGGGCAATGCCGCTTCGCTCGGGCGGGAGCGGCGATTCGCACAAAGAAAGAGGCGGGCCGGTGGGCCCGCCTTGGCTGGAAACGTGAAACAATCCGCGATGGTCTCAGTGCGTCGGGATGGCGGGCACAGCGGCCGGCTTGCGGCCCTTGCGGCGGCTGACCGCGACCAGGCCGATTCCGAGAAGTCCGAACACGCCGAGGAGAACGAGGACCGGGGTGAAGAACGCCATCACGGCCGATGCGGCCGAGGTGCCCAGTTCCACCGTGGCCACGACGGGATTGGCCAAGCCACCGGTGAGGGCGGTGGACGCGCCGCGCGCCATCACGGTGGCGCCTTGGACCACGCCGGCGATGCTGCCACCGGCCACGGCGGCCAGCGACCATTGGAGGAACGGGCTGACATCGGTCACCATCGAGGCGGTGACGATCGTGCCGGCGACCACGGCGGCCGGCGTCGCGACGGTGTCGAGGAAGTTGTCCACGACCGGGATGTAGTAGGCGGCGATCTCGAGGATCGTGGCCAACGAGAAGGCGATCAGGGCGGGCTCGCTGGCCAGCCACTCGAATCCCTTGGCGAGCTGCACATGGCCGGAATACCCGGCGATGCTCAACACGAGCAGGGGGACGAAGACACGGAATCCGCAGGCCGCGCTCAGGCCGAGGCCCACCATCAGGCTCAGGAGAGTTTCCATGCCGCGCAGGCTACGCTTCCGGCCGGAGAAGTCGATGGAATGCTCGTTGCAAATCCGGGGCGATTTTCCAGCCTGTCCGTGGAACGGACCGCTGGTGTCCGGGTTCCCCGGGCTACAACCGCCGTCGATCATGGCCACCGATTCCCATCCCGCCGCCGCTCGCCGGTTCGACTGGCTGTTCCTGGACCTGAACAGCTTCTTCGCCAGCGTGGAGCAACAGCTGAACCCGACGTTGCGCGGCCGCCCGGTGATCGTCGTGCCGGTGGAGACGGACCATACCTGCGCCATTGCCGCCAGCTACGAGGCCAAACGTTTCGGCATCAAGACCGGCACGATGGTGGGCGAGGCGAAACGGCGTTGCCCCGGCTTGGTCTGCGTCCTCGCGAACCACGAGGAATACGTCCGCTTCCATGAACTGATCAAACAGGAGGTCGATAAGCACATCCCCATAGCCCAAGTCGCGTCCATCGACGAAATGGCCTGCCACTTGCCCGGCGACTATGCGGAAGAGCCCAAGGCGTTGGCCGTGGCGCGGGCCATCAAGGCCGGGCTGCGGCGCAACGTGGGCGAATGCCTGACGTGTTCCGTGGGCCTCGCGCCGAACCGCTTTCTCGCCAAGGTCGCGAGCGACATGCAGAAGCCGGACGGGTTGGTGTTGATCGACCGGGCGGCGCTGCCGGGACCGCTGCTGGACTTGGTTCCGCGCGATCTTCCCGGGATCGGACCGAACATGGAACGGCGTCTCCACCAGCTCGGCCTCCGCACGATGCGCCAGCTCTGGGACTGTTCGCCGAAACAGCTCCGGGCCATCTGGCGCAGCGTCGACGGGGAACGGCTCTGGCATCGGCTGCGCGGTCTGGAGATCCCGGATGAACCGACCGAACGCCATAGCATCGGCCACAGCCACGTGCTCGCGCCGGAACTGCGGCCGGTGGAACAGGCGGAACTGGTCGCGCGTCGGCTGGTGCTCAAGGTGGCCAGCCGGTTGCGGCGCGGCGAATTCCTCGCCACGCGGATGGACCTTTCCGTGCGGATCGAACACGGGCCAAGGGAAGCCTTGGGCGTGCAGTTCCCGCCGGTGAACGACAGTCCCGCGTTGATGAAGGAACTGAGCGGATTGTGGACCGAACTGGTCGCGCGCACCGGGCCGCTGCGGATCAAGAAGGTGAGCGTGACCGTCCACGGGCTGGTGCCGCTCGCGAGCTTGCGGCAACTGGAACTCTTTCCATCCGCTCCCCCGATGGCTGGCCGGGCCGATCAACCCGAGGCCCGCCAACGGCTGTCGCTCGCCATCGACGCGCTCAACAAGAAGTTCGGCCGCGACACGGTCACGTTGGGAATGGTGCCCTCTGCCGCGCGCGGTTTCTCCGGCACCAAGATCGCCTTCACCCGTGTGCCGGACACGGCGGAATTCCACGAATGAGAGCAATGGACAGGGGATGCGGCGCACGGGTTGGCGTCGCTGCGGCCCCGGAGCGACGCCGATCAAGCCTTTGCCGTCACGCAAAGTCGTCATGTCGCCCGTTTCCCGCGTTCGCGGGCGGAAAAACGCGTCTTCGGGGTTGATCGGTGCTGTTCGTTCGGGAAGCTGCTGCGGTGCGTTCCGGAACTCGTGGACCCAATGTCCCGCCGCAGATTTCCCCGTTCAAAGGACGGCCGCATCCGCGTTCGATCCGTCCCGCGCTTCGGACCTGCGGCAGGGAGTCGCTGCTCGCATGAACGTCCTCGTGATCGACGACCACCCGCTGATGGTGAGCGGGATCAAACAGTCGCTCCTCCTCCACTTCCCCGGTTGCCAGGTGTCCGGCGCGGCGACCGGAGCGGCCGGATTGGAGCTGGCGCGCCGACAAGCCTGGGAGCTGGTGCTGCTGGACCTGGAGCTGCCGGACCGTTCCGGCCTGGATATCCTCGGTGAAATCCGGGGCTTCGCCTCCGATGTGCCCGTGCTGGTGCTTTCCGCGCAGCCGGAGAGCGAATTCGGGCTCGCGGCGCTGAAGGCCGGCGCCCAGGGCTTCGTTTCGAAGACGGACGCGCTCCCCGTGATCATCGAGGCGATCGGCAAGCTGCTCGCGGGGCGGCGGCACGTTTCTCCCCGCCTTGCGGAGAAGCTGGCGGCGAACCTCGGCCCGGGCGCGGACGTGCCGCCGCACGAGCGGCTGTCCTCGCGGGAGTTCCAGGTGCTGCTGCTGCTCGGCTCGGGCAAGCCGGTGTCCGCCGCCGCCGAGGAGCTCCGGCTCAGCGTCAAGACGGTCAGCACCTACCGCACGCGCCTGCTGCACAAGATGGGGCTGAAGGACAACGCCGCGTTGATCCGCTACGTGGTCGGGCACGGGCTCGCGCGCTGACGTGTAGGACGGACACCTACGTCTTTTTCCCGAACCGTCCTACAGGGTCTTCCCTTAGGTCGTGCCCCTGCGATCCGATGCAGCGGTATGAATCTGGCCTTAGGGAGCGAAGGAGTGCTGTCCAGTGACACGGGATCGTGGGAGGTGGAGCTGCGCAAGAGCGCGTTCCATCTGGCCGAAGGGCCGCCCACGGACGGTCGGACGGCGAGGGAAAGCCGGGGCGGGGCCACCTTGGCGCTGGTGATCGACGACGATCCGGTCTTCCGCACCTCGGCCTGCCGCACCCTCCAGGCCATCGGCCTGAAGACGGTGGATTCGGACGATCCCCTGGTGGGCCTCGCGCTGGCCCGGCGCAACCCGCCGGATATCGTGCTGTGCGACTACCAGATGCAGTCGCAGACGGGTCTCGACGCGCTGGTCGCGCTCCGGGCCAATCCGGCGCTGGCCGACGTGCCCTTCATCCTGGTGTCCGGGCTCAAGGAGGACCAGATCCGGCGCCGCTGCATGGATCTGGGAGCCGACGATTTCCTGCAGAAGCCGTTTCCTCCCGAGGCGCTCATCTCCTCGGTCAAGGCCCGCCTCCGCAAGCGCGCCCTGGAGCGGGAGCGCGTGGAGGAGACCAAGAGCCGGCTCATGACCATCCTGGAGACCACGCCGGACTTCATCGGCATGGCGACCTCGACCGGCCTCATGGTCGAGATCAACCGGGCGGGGCTAGGCCTGCTGGGGATCGGCTCCCGGGACGGCCTGGGCGAGCTCACCATGCAGGACATCCGCCCCGACGGGGCGAACCCGGTGCCGACCGACGAGGCGCTGGGCGAGGCCTGCCGCACCGGGCTTTGGCGCGGCGAGGGCGTCTTCCGCCGGCTGGACGGCACCCTGGTTCCGGTCTCGCAACTGATCGTCGCCCATCGCGGGGCCGACGGGCGGGTGGACTTCATCTCCACCACCGCCCGCGACATCACCGAGAACCGGCTGCGGGACGCGAACCTGCGCCTGCTGGAACGGTCGCTCGAGGTCGTGGGCAGCGGCATCATCATCACCGACGCGACGGCGGCCGACCACCCGATCATCTACTGCAACCAGGCCTGCGAGAAGATCACCGGCTACACGCGCGAGGAGCTCATCGGCCGCAACTGCCGCATCCTCCAGGGCCCCGACACCAGCCGGGAAGTCCTGGAACAGCTCCGCCGGAGCCTCGAAAAAAACGAGGCCTGCCGCGTGGTCCTCAAGAACTACCGGAAAGACGGGAGCGCCTTCTGGAACGAGCTGACGCTGTCGCCGCTCCTGGACGCCGACGGCCGGTTGACCAACTACATCGGCGTCCAGAACGACATCACCGCCTCCAAGAACGCGGAGGACCGGCTGCGCCGCAGCGAGGAGCTGTTCCGCGTCATCACGGACAACGCCGTCGATCTCATCGCCATCGTGGACCGCCAGGGCCACCGCATCTACACCAGCCCGTCCTACACCACGGTCCTCGGCTACTCCCAGGAGGAGCTCCAGTCGAACGTCGGCTTCGACCTCGTGCATCCCGAGGACCGCCTGAACGTGATGAACGCGGCGGCGGAATCCCTCGTGGTCGGCCAGGGCCGGGTGGTCGAATACCGCATCCGCCACCGCGACGGGCGTTGGCTCACCTTCGAGTCCCACGGCGCGGTCGTCCGCAATCCCGAGGGGGAGATCGACGGCCTGCTGATCGTCGCCCGCGACGTCACCGAGCGGAAGAACGCCGAACTGGACCGCACCATGATGGAGCTCCAGCTCCGCCAGGCGCAGAAGCTCGAGTCCATCGGCCAGCTCGCCGCCGGCATCGCCCACGAGATCAACACGCCCACCCAGTTCATCGGCGACAACACCCGCTTCCTCTCCGAGGCCTTCCGCGACCTCTCGGAGCTGCGCCGCCAGTTCCGCGACCTGCTCGACGCCGTCCGCGATGGCCGTGCCGACCGGGAACTGGCCGGCCGGATCGACGAGACCATCCGCCGCATCGACCTCGGCTACCTGGAATCCGAGATCCCCTCGGCGATCCAGCAGACCCTCGATGGCGTCGAGCGCGTGGCCAAGATCGTCCGCGCGATGAAGGAATTCTCCCATCCCGGGACCGAGGAGAAGACGATGGTGGACATCAACCGGGCCATCGAGAGCACCGTCACCGTCGCCCGGAACGCCTGGAAATACGTCGCCGACCTGGAGCTGGTCCTCGACCCGTCCCTCCCGGCCATCCCCTGCCTGCCGGGCGATTTCAACCAGGTGATCCTGAACCTCGTGGTCAACTCCGCGCACGCGATCGCGGACGTGGTCGGCGAGAACAGCGGCCGCAAGGGCAAGATCACCGTCTCCACCGCATTGGTCGGGGACCAGGCGGAGATCCGGATCGCCGACACGGGCGGGGGCATCCCGGACCACATCCGGGACCGGATCTTCGACCCGTTCTTCACCACGAAGCCCGTGGGCAAGGGCACGGGCCAAGGGCTGGCCATCGCCCGCTCCGCCATCGTTGACAAGCACGGCGGCACGCTGCACTTCGAGACCTGCATGGGACAGGGCACGACCTTCATCATCACCCTGCCGGCCTCGGCCCGGACGGATTCCGAGAAGACACGATGAAAACCACGCGAATACTGTTCGTCGATGACGAGCCCCTCGTGCTCCAGGGCCTGCAGCGGATGCTCCGCCCGATGAGGGAGGAGTGGGAGATGCAGTTCGTCGAGGGCGGCGAGCAGGCCCTGGCCAGCATGGCGGAGAACCCGTTCGACGTCGTGGTCTCCGACATGCGGATGCCCGGCATGAACGGCGCGCAGCTCCTGAACGAGGTCATGAAGCGCCACCCCCGCTGCATCCGCCTCATCCTCTCCGGCCACTCGGACCGGGAGCTGATCATGCGGTGCGTCGGCTCGACCCACCAGTTCCTGGCCAAGCCCTGCGACGCCGACGCGCTCAAGTCCACCGTCCGCCGCGCCGCCGCGCTGGAAAACTCCATCCGGAGCGACGCCGTGAAGACCCTGGCCGCCCGGATGACCCGCATCCCCAGCGTGCCCTCCCTCTACCTCGACATCGTGGAGATGCTGCAGGACGAGGAGGTCTTCGTGGACGACGTCGGCCGGCTCGTCGCCAAGGACCCCGGCATGACCGCCTACATCCTGAAGCTGGTGAACTCGGCCTTCTTCGGCCTGCCCCGGCAGATCTCCAACGCGGTCGAGGCCACCACCTACCTGGGGCTCGACACCATCAAGACGCTCGTGCTCTCGATCCACGCCTTTTCCCAGTTCGAGAACGCCCGGGTGGGCAGCCTCTCCGTCCCCGCGCTCTGGGAGCACAGCCTGCGCACCGCCGCCGCCGCCCGGACCATCGCCCGGGAACTCAAGACCGGGCAGAAGATCGCCGATGAATCGCATGTCGCCGGGATGCTCCACGACGTCGGCAAGCTGGTGCTGGCCGGCAACTTCACGGACAAATATCAGGATGTCGCCTACCACATGAAGGCCGAGGCCCTCGACTCCGCCGCGGCCGAGAACCGGGTCTTCGGCTCGGACCACGGGGATGTCGGCGGTTATCTGCTCGGCCTGTGGGGCCTGCCCGTGCCGGTCGTCGAAGCCATTGCGTTGCACCACAAGCCCAGCCTCAGCTCCAGCCGCGAGATCAGCCCGCTCACGGCCCTCCACATCGCCAACGTCGCCCTCAAACCCGAATCGGAACCCAACTCCGGCCTGGACCACGCCTACCTGCGGGAAACCGGCCTCGACCTCCCCCTCGAACACTGGCGGAACCTGATTCTCGCCGAAGCCCCCTGACCGCATGAGCACGAAGATCCTGTGCGTTGACGACGATCCGAACATCCTCTCGGCCTTCCAGCGGAACCTCCGCAAGCAGTTCGCGCTCGAGGTGGCCAGTGGTGGCGAGGAGGCCCTGGCCCTCATGGCGAAGAACGGCCCCTACGCCGTCGTCGTCGCGGACATGCAGATGCCCGGCATGAACGGCGTGTCCTTCCTCTCCCGCGCCCAGGAGCTCTCGCCGGACACCGTCCGCATCATGCTCACGGGCAACGCGGACCAGCAGACCGCCGTGCAGGCGGTGAACCAGGGCCGCGTCTTCCAGTTCCTCACCAAGCCGTGCTCGGCGGAGGTGCTCGCCATGGCCCTCCAGTCCGGCCTCAAGCAATACCGCCTCGTCACCGCCGAGAAGGAGCTCCTGGAACGCACCCTCAACGGCGCGATCCGCACGCTCACGGAGATCCTCTCGGTCGTCGATCCCCAGTCCTTCGGCCATTCCCAGACCCTGCGCGACCACATGCGCGGCTTCGCCCGGGCCCAGAACCAGGCGGACACGTGGGCGCTGGAGATGGCGGCCATGCTTTGCCCCGTCGGTCACGTCTCCATTCCCCCGGCCGTGCTGCAGAAGGCCCGCAGCGGGCAGACGCTGACCGGGCAGGAAAAGGACATGATCACGCGCGTGCCCCAGGTCGGCAGCGACCTGATCTCGGGCATCCCCCGCCTGGAGGCCGTGGCCCAGATGATCCGCTACCAGTCGAAGAACTTCGACGGCTCCGGCTTCCCGGCGGACGAGGTCCGGGGCGCGGACATCCCGGTCGGCGCGCGCATCCTCCATGTGCTCTACGACCTGGTGCGGCTGGAGGAGCGGGGCATCGCCCGCGCCCGCGCCATCGAGAGCATGCAGAAGCGCGTCGGGGCCTACGATCCCGCCGTGCTCGCCGCCGTCTCCGCGCACTTCGACATCTTCATCGACGCTCCGGCCGGGGCCGCTCCGACCCGCGAGGTCTCCCTGCGGGACCTCCGCTCCGGCATGGTCCTGGTGGCGGATCTCCTGACGAAGGACAACATGCTGATCGTCCGCGCCGGCACGCAGATCACGCCCATGCTCCTGGAGCGGCTCCACAACTTCGCCCAGATCGCCGGGGTGCAGGAGCCCGTTGTGGTGCAGGCCGAACGGTGAGCCGTCTCGCCGACACCCATCGGCGACACGCGCCAAGCGCCGCTCTGCATCTGTGTGGCTGACAATTCCCGCCGCTGTGCTTCTATGGAGCAGCCGTTTCCCCGTGCGACCGAAGCTGAAAGCGCTTCCGTCGTGCCGGAAGCGCTCTCCGACGCCATGACCCAACCAACACCCGAAGACCACGAAACCCGGCGTCTCGCAGCCCTGCGCGCCTACGACATCCTCGACACTCCTCCGGAAGAGGAGTTCGACGACATCGTGGCCTTCGCGGCGGAAGCCTTCGGAACCCCCATCGCGCTGATCAGCCTCATCGACGCGGGTCGCCAATGGTTCAAGGCCCGGGTCGGCCTGGAGGCGGAGCAGACCCCGCGCGAGATCGCCTTCTGCGCCCATGCCTTGGCCGGGGACGACCTGCTGCTGGTGCCGGACACGCTGGTGGACGCCCGTTTCGCCGACAATCCGCTGGTCCGGGGCGAGCCCCACATCCGCTTCTACGCGGGCGCGCCGCTCATCAATCCCGAGGGGCACGCGCTCGGCACGCTCTGCGTGATCGACCGCGCGCCCCGGGCGTTCGACGACCGCGAACGCCGGATGCTGCGGTTCCTGGGCCAGCAGGTGATGGCCCGGCTGGAATTGCGGCGCCGTCTCGCCGAGACCCGCGAGAAGGAGGCGGCGCTCCGCGCGAGCGAGGCAAGCATGGCCGCCGCCCAGCGGATCGCGCACTTCGGCAGCTGGGAGCTGGACCTGGGGGACTCGGATCGGTCCGACGCCAACCCGCTGCGATGGTCCGCCGAGATGTTCCGCATCGCGGGCTTCGAGCCGGGGTCGGTCGCCGTTTCGAACGAGCTGTTCTTCGGGCTCGTCCCTCCCGAGGAGCACGGTATGATCCGGCAAGCCGTCGAGAAGGCCATCCGTGAGCGGGGAACCTACTCCATCGTCCATCGTCTGGTCCGGCCCGATGGCGAGGAGCGGTTCATCCACGAGGTGGCCCAGGTCACCGCCGAGGAAGGGACCGGGCGGCCGCTGCGGATGATCGGCACCGCCCACGACATCACGGAACAGCGCAAGGCGGAGCAGGCCCTGCGGCGCGGCGAGGAGGAACAGCGCGAGCTGGCCCGACAGGTGGAGATCGAGCGCCGCCGCCTCGCGGAAGCCCAGAGCGTGGCCCGCATGGGGAGCTGGGAAACGGACATCGCCACCCGGACCGTCGCCTGGTCCGAGGAGACGCACCGCATCTTCG